>NZ_ALPT02000019.1 GCF_000292245.2 Alkalihalobacillus alcalophilus ATCC 27647 = CGMCC 1.3604
TTTTCACCTCCAATAGGAATGTATGTTCTTATTATACCCTAACAAGAATCTCTTTGGCTACCGCCAACCTCCATTCATCTCCCCCTTATCGTTGGGCTTCTCCCTTCACACGATTGAAGAGGGAGTCTTCTGTCGGGAAATGATAAATATAGTACTTATCTTGCTCATTATAAAAATACAAATTAAAACTATTTTTTTCATTTATCATTTTATCTACATTTGAAACAAGAAGAAACAGGCTAAAGTACATTATAACCATTGAAAAGTAGAGGGGGTTTGTAAGAATGCTTGTTATAATGTCAATTGGAGTGGGGTTACTCATTGGTTTTATGATTTTATTCTTAACTAGAAAGTTAATCATCTTTCAAAAGCCTAAAGTCATTATTTATTTTCCTAGTTTACTAACGGCTAGCTTATCGTTCCTTTTTATTCTAATTAATCTGTTCTTTTTCCAAGGATTTACCGAAACTATCTATTTACTTTTTTTTACAACCATTTTCCTCGTTACGATTATTACCTGGATGTATGCCAAAATGACGGTTGAGCAATATCGCTAAGGTGAGCACAGATGAAAAATGAGTAAATTTCGCCAAAACAAAGTGGACGGAAGGATTATCCTTCACATCCACTTTTCAGAAGACTACCGATAAAAAGGTTTTCGAACAACTGTATTTAGGATAGATCTGATTTGGTCTACTTTTCCAGCGGGAGTCCTAGAGGAGCTTTCGGTCTTCCAATGGAACTGTTTTGAGTCTGATAAACTCTACATCACAAGCTTTCCTCTCTAATAATCGCGAATAGATACCATTGCTCCTCTTCCTTTTCAAACATAAACCGTAATTTTTGTTCATCACTTTCAAGCTCGGTTGTGGCGTAATCAATCAAAACAGCTCTTGGGTGAGCCTTTATCAATTGTTCAATGCGCCCTTCTTCTTTTTCAATTTGGTGAAAGAGAACTTCTCGATAATCAATGTCATCTTCATTGTGATCTTTAAATAAATACTGTGACACATAGTCATTTAGGTTTAAATTTATTTCTAGTCCTTCTTGATCATATCCCCACATATACTTATCTCTTTTCTTATATTTTGTAAATTGTTCCCCCGTAAAGACGGTTTCGTATACATCTGTTGTCGCAGAATCTGCCAAAGCAACAAATGTTAGGTTTTTACTTGGATGAGTGACATCCGCTAATGATTCAAACTGATGATTTTTAAGCTTTTGGAATGTATCTTCCGCCAACCCTAATAACCACTGGGAATCTTCTATTGTTAATGGTTCCGCCTCCTCTGTTGATTCATGCTCTCCTTCTAAAATTGATGCTTCTTCCTCGTCTGATTGATTCATTTCTTCGTCTCGTTCGGTTTCCGTTTCCCCTGTAACACTGTCACTTGATTGACATGCACTTAAGCTAAAAACTAGAAAAAATAAAACGATGATAGTCAGAGTCGTCTTTTTCACATCAATTCCCCTTTACCGATAGATTGTCTAACGATATTCATATGTCCATATATATAAAATTAGACATCAACTAAACAAATCCTGTCAGTTGTATAAAGATGGGAAATTAGATGCGGTTCTTTCCTTTGTTTGTATTTATAAATTAGCACTATAGAAATTATTCGACGTCTACCGGCTTTAATAAAAGCGTTTCTCCACTTGGCTCAGCCATGACGGTTTTATGGTAGTTTCCATTAATCCAGTCTTCAAATTGGTCATCATACCATTTGCTTTTTACATGTTCTGATTGCCCTGGACCGACGATGTGGTAAGCTTCCGTTGAATGTTCCATATCAATTACATATCGCCATGATGCCCCGTGGTTGACGACACCATTATCACGGAAGGCTGCCGCTTGAACCGTTACTTGACTACCAGCAACAGGTTGGCCACCTTTGGAATTGAATAAATAATTTAAAGGAGACACACTTGATAATGGGTGAGTAAAGTGTACTTGATGGAAGTTGCCCCATTTCCATTGACTCATATTAGAACCTTCTGCCGCTTCGATTTGGTCAAGTGTCATTATAAGGGCTTCTGTTAAAACGTCCTCAAAACCGCCTGCCTCCTCTACCCATGGTCCAGGATTACCTGCCAATGCCCGCCGCAAAAGCTGATCAACAGCAGCACGTTCACCATTAAAAAGATCACGCATTTCTTCGGGAACTTGTTCATTAAATAAAACATCCGCGATTTTCCTCATCCATATATTAAAAATATAAGGAGCTGCTTGATCAATTTCGTCAAAATAATCCCATTCGGATAAGATGTTTAGTGCTTCCTTTTCTCTTGTCCCTTCCACTTGACTTAGAACTTCCATAAAAGGAGGAATAAATTCTGCCGCGTGTAAGTTTTTAATATCCATTTGTAAATCAATCATATCTTCTGCTGTAAAACCCTCTTCGTCACTTAATACTTCTACGATTCGTAACTGTCGGTAAGGTTGGGCCCAATGATGACTAATATGATAGGGGTATTCATCACTGATGACTTTATTATTTGCCGTTGCGATAAACCCTTCTTCTGGATTAACTAATCTCGGCAACTCATCAAATGGGACATAGCCATCCCAACCATACTCATCTGTCCAGCCTGGAACAGGTAATAACCCATTGCCCTGTTTACGAATTGGAATTTTCCCATTAGCTTTAAAAGCAATATTTCCTTCCGTATCAGCTACAACAAAATTTTGCACAGGTGTATGAAAATCTAATAAGCCCTCTTCAAACTCTTCCCAGTTTTTAGCTTTATTCATATTTAATATCGCTTCTAATTCAGTCGAGGGCTCAAGGGCGGTCCATTGCATAGAAAGAACCGTTTCACTTTCCGTCACATCTGCAAACTCAGAAATAACAGGACCATGACGAGTAATCGTCACTTCATAATCCAATGTTTCTTGCCCTTTCACTTTGATCGGCTCTGGAATCACTTGAGCTTCTTCCCATTCTCCATTGTATAAATATTGATTCGGATTTTCTGGATTTCTTTTTTCAATATATAAGTCTTGCACGTCTGGTCCTGTATTCGTGACACCCCAAGCGACATTTTCGTTATGCCCTAATATAATCCCAGGAACACCGGCAAAAATAACGCCACTAACATTAACTGTCGGAGCTTCAAGATGCATTTGATACCAAATAGATGGCGTCGCTAAACCTAAATGAGGATCATCTGCTAATAGCGGCATTCCACTCTCTGTTTTCTCCCCACTTAGGACCCAGTTATTACTGCCATTATGTTCATGGGGAATGACGGCATTTGCAAAAGCTTTCGTAAAATCTAGCTCTTCAACACCGATAATATAAGGGGCATCCTCTGGATATTCTGGAAATAAATCATAGGCTTTTTCTTCATCAAAACTTTGGATTAAGTATTGCCTAAACGCTTGATTTTCCCAATGGCCGCCTAAATCATAAGCCATATATTTGCCAATCGTTAAAGAGTCAACGATCGTCCACCCTTCCGGTTCATATCCAAGAATCGTAAACTCAACGGGCCACTTTCCATTTTGACGTAATTCTTCAATGTATAAGTTTACACCTAATGAGAACGCTCCCAAAACATTGATCCCTTCACTCGAATACGCTTGAACAGAATCCTCTGCGGCTCGTCGTAATCCTAATGTCCGAAAATATTTATCATTCTCAATCGAAGCCTCACCAATCACTTCACTTAATGTACCTGAAGCTTGTCTGCGACTAAGGTCCATTTGAAAAAGGCGATCCTGTGCTTGTATATAACCTTGAGCAATATAAAGATCCTGTTCGTTAGCCGCATTAATATGTGGGACACCCTTTTCATCGCGAATAACTGTGACCGGTTCACTCAAATGCTGTAGTGAGATTTCTCCCGTAATTTGCGGTAAAGAACGATTTAAAAATAGATTCCCTGCAACTAAGACTGCAATAACTAAAAATACAAGTCCAGCACCAGTCCATAACAGTCCTTTTTTCCACCTTTTTGTTGCCTTTTTCTTCACAATAACCGTTTCCAACTAAACCTTCCCCCTTTTATAAATCTCTACCTCTTAAAGGATTCTTTATTTAGTACCCATTCCCCTGTTTATCTATGAAAATTTATATACATAAAAAGTGATCTATAGCATCATGGAATCATTTTCTATTTGCGAGCGCCTTTCTAGTAATAGGAACCACTGAAGAAGTCTTATGCTCAACCTAGATTGAAAAGCCTCCTCTGATATGAAAAGCCGGTAACATTTTATAAAAGTAAAATGTCACCAGCTTTCATTCTATTTATTGGGAACGTAATGGATATTGATGAATAGCGTTCTATTCATCGCTCCCGAAAATCATGCTCCGCGTCCTGTGGGGTGCCGCTGAACTAACCGGCTAGGCCGGTGGATTTCAGCCTGCGACTAGATCCCACGAGAGTCTCCGCATGTTTTCGTCCGCTAGGGCACAGGATAATCTTAGTTCTCATCCTTGTAGGTAATAGCATGAAGTGACTAAATTCAAAACGGAGAAATAGAGAACCAAAAACACCTAAAATTTGTTCTTCGGACTCGTTTTCTACTTTCTATTGCTAGTTATGTCCCAGCCTACTCCTTTGTAGCCTATTAAAATAATGCTTGTCTTTCGTTTGAAAACTCGAAGAAAAATGGCAGGACGAGTAAAGTGATGATAAGAAAGGAAATCGCAAAACAAGTATAAATCCAAAAAGAGTCAACTAGATTAAACACAACAAAGCCTGGAAATAAAATAAACACAACTGTTGGAATACTCGTTCTGACATTGCTTTTTGTCGTTAAATATTGTTTCGTCTCACAAGCTGGGCATTTCCTTTTCCAATAATATTGAATCGACTCTTGATAACTAAATGAATGCTGGCACGTCGCACAAGTAGGTAGCTTCATCCCAATCCCCCTTCCCACTATTGAGTATCTATTATGAAAATTTTAACATATCCATCAACTAGCATCCAATTCTCGATAAAATCTCCTAAACATAGAAAAATAAAAATCTAGCAATTTTTTTATACTAAATCACAACTGTTCAGAATAAACTCTCTTAACGACCTATTTAGGGAGGGATTTTTTGCGACACTTCAGAACAAATCAAAAAGTGATACGACAAGCAACGATTTTTTTTACGGTCATAATGGTCAGCATTTTTATTATTCTCACTAGTATTGTGACCTTAACTGACTTTCACTCCAAAAACATTCACCGTGGGATTGAAGGTGTAAAGAGCACCTTTTTATTAGATTTTATGAGCATGGAAAATCAATATTTTGGACAAGCACTTCCCGCCGATTACCAATCTCCATCTGTTGGCGGAATTACATTTGAATTAGCGACCAATATTGAATTAGGTGATTTTCGTTCCTTGTTAGGTAGAGAAATACCGGGGCTTAACAGTCGGGATGTCCGTATCATCGTTGCTGGGGAAGGAACCGACATTACCAATCTTCCATATGAATCACCAGCACCATTAGAGGTTATTCTTGAAGAACGAGAGACGGTCAAAGATTGGGTTGATGAGGAAGAAGAACAGGAAGAGGCTCCATCTGTTGAACTCGCTGATGAGCCAGTCGTGCTTATTTATCATAGCCATAGTTGGGAATCATTTTTACCTCATTTACCAGGTGTAGATGATTTAAATCGTGCGACTAGTAACGACGTCAATATTATAAATGTCGGTGAACATTTACAAAAAGAACTAGAAAAACATGGAATTAAGACGGTTTTAGATACAACTAATATGACCGAGCTTTTAAATAACCTAGGGGAGGGAACTGGTTATTCATATCATGCCTCTCGTGAAATCGTCAAAGATTATTTAAATGAATATGAGAATATTGACTACATTATCGACCTTCATCGCGATTCAGCAAGATATAATACTACTCACGCCGAGATTGATGGCGAAGATTTTGCAAAATTATTTTTTGTTGTCGGAGAAGCCCATCCGAATTATGAAGTCAATGAAGCTTTAGCAAAAGATTTAAATAACCGTTTGGAAGAATGGGATAAGAATATTACACGTGGGATTTTTGGAAAAGATAAATCACAAGGGAATGGCGTTTATAACCAAGACTTAAGTGAAGGAGCAATTTTACTAGAGTTTGGTGGTGTTGATAACCATATGAACGAATTACACCGCTCTGCTGAGGTCTTTGCTGAAATCTTTAGTGAATATTACTTTGAACAGTTGGAGGAAGAATAAGTTCCACTATAAGAGGCTCTTTCAAATGGTAATAGCATCATTTGAAAGAGCCTGATTACTTTCTTTAAATCTTTTTATAAAAACCTTATTGACAATTCAGCTAAAAGCTTGTATATTTATAAATGTCATTAATACATATCCCACAGGATCCGTTAGCTCAGCTGGGAGAGCGCTACCTTGACAGGGTAGAGGTCACTGGTTCGAGCCCAGTACGGGTCATTTAAACAACAAAAACACCTTCCTTTATAGGAGGTGTTTTTTCTCTTTGAATAAATTTAAAGAAACATTTTGGATGACATCTTTTATCCTTTTTCCCTATGTAACTCGATCACTTTTTTAAGATAAGCTTCTACTGACTCTTTTTCTGTCCCAACTTTTTTCTCTCTTTCTTCATCGTCTTTTATTCTTTGTTTTGTTCTATTTAAAATTTCCTCTTGCTGTCCTTTTGGAATAACCACAACGCCATCTGCATCACCGACAACGATGTCGCCTGGATTGACTTGAACCCCTCCACAAACGATCGGTCTATTGATTTCACCGATTTTATTTTTTTTACTAGCTGCTGTTGTCGTGCCTAGACAAAACACAGGTAAATCTAATTCTTTGATACCGATAATATCTCGAATGACACCATCTGCGACAACTCCGTTTAACCCACGAGACTTTGCCAACCCGATAATAAAATCACCAGCAAACGCATTTTTTGTACCACCTTCTCCATTAATCACTAAAACATCACCTGGTTTGGCATGATAAATAGCTTCTAACACAGAGATATTCTCTCCTGCTGATATTTGAACAGGATAAGCAGGGCCTGCTAAATGCCAGTCTTCTTTTAATGGCTTTATCGACATGTCCATATAATTCTTACTTCCTAAGGCATCTGTAATAGATGTCGTTGGTAGATTCATAAACTCATTCATGTTTGCCATTCATAAACCCTCCAGTTTTTTAGTTTGAGTAAAAGATTAAGCATTTTTCTTTAAAAATAGTCCTAACGATCAACAATCGTCAAAACCTCCTCCGCAATCTCCCTTGAAGTTAATTTCGACGTATCAAATCTCTTCTCATATTCAGTATTTCCATAAACAGCCTTTTGCCACCTAAGGACTGGTTCTGGGATTTGTCCGTTTTCTAATTGATTCCCCCATGTAGCCATCCTTCTCTGCATAATCACTTCATCCGGACAATAAATACTAAAAACAAAAAATCGGTAATCATGGAGAATCTTTTGCATTTCTTTCATTGGGTTCCATTTTGAGACGTAGTGGTGATGGAAACCAACATCGACGACAACTGAAAAACCTTGGTCACTATAAGCTTTAATACTATCAAACAATGCTAAATAGAGCTTCGTTACCGTTTCTTCAAGCTCAGGAAACTCTCCACCCGGCCTTAAGCCCATCGCCGGTGAAAATTTAGAATCAATGATAGAAGCGGTATTGTCCACACCGATATGAATCCATATTTCATCCGAGATGATTTGAAGCTCAGTCGCAACAGATGATTTGCCTGCACGAGGGACTCCATTTAAAAAGACGATCTTTCCTTTATTTATCTTCAACACCTTCTAACCAGTTCATCTCCTTATGTGTCAACACAATCCTTGCCCCTTCATAACAAAAAGGTTCTTGTTTTAACAACATTCGGGCTGTTCTAACAGGCCTTCATAATGACCATAAGCAATAGCTATCTTTCATTTTTCAGCGAACGGTTACATCCTTATAAATGACGTTTATATCTTAAAGACTTCAATCCGATTTCACTTGGATATCCGTGAGCCAGTTCCTCACCTTGATAAACAAATCCTACTGCTTCATAAAAGGGAATGCCCATCCTATTATTCTTCAACACTGACACCCATTGTTCCTTCGCTCCCCGTTCAATTTGCTCAGCTGTTATAGCTTCCAGAAGCTGAGTTCCAATCCCTTCTCTTTTTCTAGTAGGTTCTAAGTACAGCACAAATAACTCAGATACATCCTGAGCTATAAACCCACCACCACCAGCTCCAACAATCGTTTCAGTTTCATCATCAACCGCAACAAACCAACCATTCCAATCCTGACTGGTCGTTTTGATTTCCTGTTCAATTCTTTCCTTAACATAAAATTCTCTAATTGTCTTTTCTATAAAATTTGGAGGTATTAAACCTTTATAAGTGTGATACTGTGCCTCTACACAAACCTGAACAATTTGATCGGCATCTTTTAAAGAAGCCTTTCTAACATGAATCATTTTACCACCCCCTTCTATACATCTTCCAACTTTATTATAATCATTTAGTTTCAGTTATTACAAAATATTAAATTAATTCAGTTTATTTTATTTGCCTTTGCCGATTTTTATAGGCTACTCGCACTGATTTTTTTCTAAAGACGATCTAGATACCGAATAAACAAACACATCTTTCCCCCATTTGTGGATCTTCTTTTCGACTTTCATCCCAATTCTTTCAGCCACTTTAATCGAAGGAATATTTTTCACATCAGGTAATGATACTATTTTGGGTAGATTCATCTGCTCAAACCCAAAATGTTTACATGCTAAAGCAGCTTCTGTAGCATATCCATGCCCCCATGCACGCCTAGCAAAAAGATAACCTATTTCCATTACAAGAGAACCTTCCACTTCTTGTGGAACAATTCCACACTGCCCAAGAAATTCTCCTGACTTTTTATCTTCTACAATCCAAAGACCAACTCCGTATTTTTTATAATTAGATATGGTCCAATCGACCCATTCACTCGTTTCCTGTATATTTTTCGTCGAAGGGTAATATGTCATTGCTTCTGGATCTGAGAAGATTTCTAATAAATCACGGACATGATCATGATTCATTTCTTTTAAAGTTAATCTTTCCGTCGTTATCACTATTTTTCTCATTTTAAGCCTCCTAAAAAATGCATACAATTCTAATTACTCAACTTTCGCATCGAGAAAAAAATAATAGGCCCTCCGGCGGTCGCTCCCAAACAGACACTCCGCGTATGGTTTTGGTAGCGACAGCCGAAGCGCTTCATTTTAGTGAACAGATTCCTTCAACTGCCTACTAAGAAAGAGATGTGTTCAGACTGTCAACGATTGAACCGTCCATGTAAAGTCAATTTGAGTCTTGTATCGCCCTAAAGTCAATCTCTATCAACGGTTAAGAGTCAATTATACTCTGCGAAAGTTGAGTTATTAAATATCAGCAAAAGAAAAAAAGCTCAAAAGACTGAGCCTTTTTGTCGTTCAGTTAAAAAATTTCCCGTAAATCTTTAAACGATTGGATTCGATAATCGTAATCTTCTACTTCCCCAAATCCGTATTCAGCGAACACAAACTGAACGCCCGCTTCCTTTGCAGCGTTACAATCACCTTTTGTATCGCCAACATATACAGGTGCGGCTAATTGATTTCTTTCCACAATAAGTTGAATGTTTTTCCCTTTTGGTAACCCTGTCCGGCCAGGGTTCTCAAAGTCTTGAAAGTATTTTTCAAGCTGATGGTATTCATAAAAGGATTCAATATAGCCATCTTGGCAATTGCTGACGATAAAGAGCTTATATCTTTTGGAAAGGTACTCTAAAACGGATTCCACATCATCATAAAGTAAACCGCCTTTTTTAGCTAAAGAGCTATTTTCCTGCTCATTACATTCATTTAAAACTTCATTTCTCTCATTCTCACTTAATTGAGGTAATAGGATTCTCCCAATCTCCTCCACTTGTAGACCCATCGTTTTGCTAAAATCAGCAATCGTTAATTTCGTCTCAATGTCTCTATTTTGTAAAACTTGATTCCAAACCGCAAGCACCGCTTCTCTTGAATCCCAAATTGTTCCGTCTAAATCAAAAATAATACTGTCCATCGTTTCACCTCTTTAAGAAATTCTACCATCCACCCGATCGTACCCTTTCATTTCTACTTATTCAACTACAATCCCTCAATCACTACCTATAAACAAACTGATTCCCATCCCGTATATCCTTCCAACAATCTTCATGCTGCTTATTTACGAGCTTTGGTATTTCGTCTTTTTTGAAAAACTTTAATTGAAGTGTTTCTTTTTCATCCTTTTCCAAATCGCCACCTAAAATGGAGCAATTAAAGAAAAAAAGGATCGTCTGTGCCTTGTCCCCATTAGGATATTCATCCTCATATTTTGTATAAACACCTAACAACCGCTCAGCTTTAACATCTAAACCTGTTTCTTCTTTAATTTCTCGTATCGCCGCTTCCTCCGCTGATTCGCCGAGCTCTATCGCACCACCAGGGAAACCCCACATGTTTTTATCTGCTCTTCTTTGCAATAAAATTTCACCTTGTCCATTTTCAATACAAGCCCCGGCAAAATTTAAAAATACACGCTCTGTCCCAACCTTACTTCTTAACCATTTGATATAATCCATTTCATACTCCCCTTACCTCAAATCATATCAGCGTCTAAAACTCATTGACTCAAATGTTCATGAATGAGCTTCCATTCCGCACACTCTTTTTTAAAAACATTCGTCGCTCTCCCTTGGCCAGAGACAAACTTACCTTCTAATAACCCTTCATAATGATATGTATAAATACACGTTGCCACCTCATCAGAAGTCGCAAGCCATTGCACATCGTTTGCTGAATAAACCTCTTCTTTAATGACAGACCAACTATGTTCAAAATAGCTTTGAATTTGCTCCTTCGTTGTACATGTTTTATCCGAAAACCAATAAATCGCATTAGGATGAAGATGTTTGGCTACCTCATTAAAATCATGAGTATTTGTCGCGGCTATGTATTGCTCTAACGCTTGTTTAAAATCCATCACTATACCTCCTTGTATGATTTCTTAAGTTTCTTTTAAACACTACTCGCTCATTTCCATGCCCATCATAATCGGAAAAGACCGGTACCCCGTCAACTTCCTTATCACCTTGTACCATTTGAAAGCCAAGTCGCGAGTGGAAAGCAATCGACCTTTTATTAATTGGTGATGTGATCGCTGTCACTATGTTGATTCCTCTCTTTTGAACATGCTCAAAAAAAGAATAATAGAGTTGGGTACCCACACCATCTTGACGATATTCTGGATGTACTCCAACAAAATGAATATAGGCTTCATTCGGCTTAGATTGCGACAAAAAACCAATAAGAAAGCCAACTATTTTTTGCTCTTTTTCAATCACAAAACTAGTATCATTAAAATGGTCAAAAAATAATCTAGGTAGTAAATGAGCCATCTCTCTCCCACCCCACCATCCATTCATAACAGAGCTTATTTTATTATAATCTTCTGACTTTGAATGACGTATTTTCATAACGAATCCCTCCTTAGCTTCATGATAATGGATCAACTGTAATTAACGGCCACTTTGACTTCCAACATTTTTCGTTCATTCTTTTTTGATAAATCTTATGCAACGACTTATTTTCGAGAAAATGCGGGGTAGGCTTTATCGCTAAATTCAACAAATCATCTAGCCCACACGGGCAGGTTAACTGTAATTCTCCTTTTTCATTTAGCTTCACTCCAAGAGCGGTTGCCGTTTCTGGAAATTTTGAAATGGCGTCCTCTGATGACTGATACGGCGGAAGTCCATTGATGACATGCATCCTTGCTTGATTTTTGACAGACCAAGGCGTATGAGGTTGTATCTCTATTAATTTTTGTTCCCATTCTTTTTCAATTTGTTCACTCGTTTTGTGTGGGTCAAAATAAATGACATCGATATCAGACATTGAGGTTTTCTCCGGAAATTGGTGCAAAGTATCCCATACCTTTGTTCGAACAAATCCCGCACAAACCCACCAATCTTGTAAAGAAGCTACAATTCTTATTATTTCCATCATTTCTTTATCTTTCCTAATTAAGTTTAACACATCCGACTCTGAATTTAACATTTTAGCAACTCCCATTACAGAATGTACGTTCGTTATTATACCATATTCTTTCCTTTTTTACCTTTAACCTATTGTAAAAATAGCTTTTTATCGTTTACAATAGGTGTATGATTGAAAATGATTTTCATTTAATACATATAGAAAAGAGCTGTTTTATGGACTTAATTAATTTTTCTCACAACGCTATTACTACAGAAGAAGAACTAAGAGATATTATCCAAGCCCCTCATGAGCTAGTCGTAAAAAAGAGCATTTCAATCATCGATGAGCATTGCGAAAAATTTATTGCTAAGTCGCCTCTCTTTCTACTATCGACCTGCAATGCAGAGGGCAAATGTGATGTTTCACCACGAGGAGACTTCCCAAGCTCGATCAAAATTTTAAACAAACATCAATTAGTAATTCCTGATCGTCCAGGCAACAGACGACTAGACTCCATTCAAAACATTATGTCGAACCCACATATTGGTCTTATTTTTTTAATTCCAGGGTTAAATGAAGTTCTACGCATAAATGGGCGAGCCACAGTCATTAAAGATAAACAACTTTTAGGAAACATGAGTTTAAACGGTAAGCCTCCATTACTAGGGATCGGAGTAGATGTAGAGGAATGCTTTATCCATTGTCCGAGAGCTTTAAACGAGTCAAAAGTTTGGGATACTAGTACTTGGATAAACAAAACCGAACTCCCTTCAAGTAAAGACATTTTTCATGACCACTTAAAAATAAATGGAATAGAATTAAAGAATTAAGATTCTTTCACCTAAGTTTAGTTGAATACATAACTTAAACCCGTATTTCTGATTACGAACATAACCAAAAATACGGGTCAAAGTTATTAGCTTTTTTTCAGAGCTAACTATTTTACTAGGTCGACCTGAACAAGATCTGCCTTTCCATCATGAATCCGAATGATCGTTTCCTTGCCTTTCAACTCTGCTTTAAACACTCCATTTGTAAATTCAGTCGCAACTGCTTGAAAATAAATTCCTTTGATTAAATAATTTTCACATTTGTCGAGCAATAACTCGTACTCTCCATTCTCTTTCACAATATAAGCGGTGACTCCTCGTTGGTACATTTCTTCTTCTGTTTGAAGCTGTTCTTTTTTCATAGAGATAATGTGTAAATCCACATCTGTTAAATGATGGAGTAATTCATGAATAAGTGACCCCTTTGTAAGGACTTCCCATTTCGAAATAGGTGGCTGCCCCATGACCAATTGAGTTATATTGAACTCTTTTGTTGTTGCCGTAATAATATCAGCAATTCGTTTTTGGCCCTTTGTTTTCCAAATAAATTGACATTCATACTGAGTTGCTAGTTGTTCAAAAAACTTCTTATGCTCTGCTACTGTAAAATCTTTAGAGTCATATTCTCTGTTTTCAATTGAAAGTACATAACATGGAACACCATATAAACTAGATAGTTTTTTCCTTTTTTAATGAGTTTTTCTGCATTCTTCCCATAGCTTACACAAACTAAGATAGAGCCTTGCATCTCGAACACTCCTTCTGCATTCACATCAAATTAAGTGCAACAGATAAGTCATCATTAAGATATGATTGTCATGATGATTTAAGAATGGTGAATGTATTAAATCGAATTTTTGAAATTTCATGTATATTTTAACATATTCAATTGGAAATTGTTATGACATATCTTAAATCCAAAAATAAAAAACGTCACCTAGTAGTTGATGACGTTTCATTTCTATATGAAAGCTTCTACAACGACTCCCCTCCTACATTCACATATAATACTCATTATTTCTTCGCTTCATTTGACTATGAAAGGCCATCTTTAACCAAATGCTATTTGTGATAATCGTCGCGATACATAGGACCAAAACTGTATAAATAAATCCGTGTTCAACATTAATTAAAAAAAGGGAAGAAAAAGCGCCAAGCAATAGTGCCCCAGATAGCAAAAGGCCAACTCCACAACTAAAAGCCATCACATACCTCATTGCATCGATCCCCATTGCATAAACAATTAGCTGAGCAAAATAGAAAAAGATAATCATGCCAATAGCTATCCACATCTCAAAACTACCAAACTGATTATGTGGCCAAGTATGTGACAATGGGGATAAGGACGTAACAACTAAAGTAGAACTTAAAAAAATGGCTGACAGTAAACTGACAATAATCAAGCTGATTTTAGGTTTTTCACTTTCCATAAATTCTCCTCATTTCTCTATATATCAGAGTTAGTTTAAGTGTCTTTTCTATAATCCAGTGTTTATCTTAAGGGACTAAAGGAAAAACAAAATAGAAAAAAATAAGAACCATTATTCCACCAAGACCAAAACAAAAAGTCAGAGTCCGAATTCCCTTTTGTCGAATAAAAAACGAGACAACTAGAAGGATAATCGAAACAATCGGAAACAGCATCACCAGTACTCCCATCAAATACCCTCCCCTAATTGAAATTGTGGCTAAGGAAAACGGTCTACTCGTTAAAAAATGGTTACATTAGTTATGTCTACTCCATTCTCGCATCACTCTTAAATTATAAATCAACTAAATAATGGAAACAATCATATTCTAAAAATTTTGTTTCATTCAGAAAGATTGGAAATAATCTATAGTAGTTCTTTTTAACTTTTCATCAAATCATTGACAAATCTTTTATGCTATTATGATTGAGATGCTTCTTTAATTTGTGGTTACCCACTTTACTTAAAATGAAACGAGAAGATAAAAGGAAAAGGAGAATCATTATGGACATTCGTTTAATACATATGGAAGAAGAGCCGCCGTACGATTTGCTTTTATTAGCTGATCCATCATTGAAGCTCGTCCAAAATTATCTTGATAGAGGGTTTTGTTATCTCGCCTTTTTGGAGAATAAATTAATTGGAACTTATGTGCTTTTACCGACAAGACCAGAGACTATTGAGCTTGTAAACATCGCAATTAAAGAAGAGGAACAAGGGAAAGGTTTTGGCAAACAACTTATTAAGCATTCACTAGAAGTGGCACGGGCTCTTAGCTTTAAAACAGTAGAAATCGGCACAGCTAATTCAAGTGTTTCTCAACTAGCCCTTTATCAAAAATGTGGTTTTCGCCTTACAGGAATCGATAAAGACTTTTTTATTCGCCATTATGAGGAAGAAATTTTTGAAAATGGTATTCAAGCTGTTGATATGATTCGTTTATCCATTGATTTATAAGGGAATCGATGAATGGCTCATTTTTATCACATTCATTTGATTGTCTAATATCTTCTAACTGAAACAGCAATTCATTTTATTCATTTTTTGAATGTGATATAGTGAAACTGAATACAAAGTGAAGGATGATTTGATGAGTAAATTAACAGCGTTTGTAGGCACATATACAAATGGAGACAGTAAAGGCATTTACCGATTTTCCTTTGACCCAACAAGTGGTGTCATCGACGAACCGGAATTAGTCGCCGAAGTAGATGGACCCACATACTTAACCGTAAGTGAAGATAATCAATTTCTTTATGCCGTCGCAAAAAATGCAGAGGGTGGTGGAATTGCCGCCTTTAAGATTGATGAAAAAGAACAGCTGCAGCTTTTAAATCAATCCGTTTCGGATGGTGCAAGCCCATGCCATGTGAGCCTTAATAAAAAAGGAGATTTACTTTTTAGTGCTAATTATCACCGTGGACAAGCAGATGTATATACTTTAAATGATAATGGGGAAATTACAGAAAATACAGCTACCATTACCCATACTGGTTCTGGTCCAAACGAAAAAAGACAAGAAAAAGCACATGCTCATTATGCTGGCTTAACTCCTGATGGAAAATATGTAGCAGTTGCTGATCTCGGAACCGATAAAATCGCTGTCTACCAACTAGAAAACAATGAACTTTTGCCTCATATCGAGGTTGATGTAAAACCAGGCAGTGGTCCTAGACATATTGCCTTCCACCCAAATGGAAAATTTGCTTACGTCAATGCTGAGTTAAGTTCCGAATTAATTGTCTTTGCTTACAATGAAGGACAGTTTAAAGAAATTCAAACCGTTGGAACATTACCCGATGACTTCTTAGGTGAAAGCACGAGTGGAGCCCTACATTTGTCTAAAGATGGCCGATTCGTTTATGTCTCTAATCGTGGACACGACAGCATTTATGTGTTTGAAATTGACCAAGATTCTGGTGAAGTTGAATACCGCTCATCCGTTACAAGTGGAGGCGAACACCCACGCGACTTTATTTTAGACCCAAGCGAAAAATATTTATTTGCCGCGAACAAAGACACAAGTAATATCGTCATGTACGTACGTGATGACAACACCGGTGCTTTAACAAAAACCGAAAAGGAATTCGCTCTCCCAAATCCAGTATGTATTAAATTTTTGCATTATAAATAGAGGGACAGAAGAGACAATAAAAAGTGGATGAGTTAATCTTCTCATCCACTTTTTCTATTCAACTATTTAATTCATTAAATCCGTTACATTACCAGTTTTGGGGTCAACGCTATACCAACCCCAAGTTGACGTGTGTCCTTCACTCGTATCAGGATTATCAATAACGACCTCATATACTTGGAATACCCATTCACCATCAGCATTTTCATGATCATATTGAACTTGATAGTTAGGACTGTTCTCTATTCCAGCGAAAACTGCTACTAATTCAGCCGCATCATCTCTTGACATCGTACCTTCTGGAGCTTCATAATCATCATTTCCACCGACTGTATCTTGGCCTGAGTTAGATGAATCCGTACTATCATTATTATCAGTTTCGTTTGAATCATTCGTATTCTCATCTTCAGTTGTTTCTTCTACGACTTCTTCAGCTTCCGGCTCCACCACTTCTTCACCCTCATCATCTGCTTCTAATGCTTCTTCAAGACGAGCTCTCCACTCACCTAATTCTGCTAGAAGTTCTTCTAAGACCGCGTGTGGTTCCTCTGGTACTTCATAACCTTCTACACGATCAAAGGCTTCTTCATATGCTTCTTCCTCATAAAGAGTTGAAACTTCAGCTAATAAGTCTGCCAGTTCATTCATTTGTGTTTCAACTAATAAGAGCAGATCCTTTTGAACATCAGCTTGTGCTTGTAGCAACTGAGTTTCTTCAGAATCAGATTCACTTTCTTCAATATCTAAAATGTGGCTATGTGCTGTTTCAAAGTCACCTTCATTAAATGAAAGATGAAGCTCTATCATACTTTCCACATCTGCTAAAATGATGAAATCATCTGCTTCTTCTTTTTCTTCCAGCGCTGACTCTAACGCCATTTTTGCATCTTCATATCGTTCTTCTTTAATCGCTTCAAGTGCTTCCTCTTTATGTTCCTTATACACCTGTGATGTACAAGCCGTAACAAATAAAAGAGCTACAAGAAGACTTAATATGTACACTTTTTTCACTAGTTAAGACCCCCTTATTTCCTATTATAAAAGTTATATCAAAAAAATGACAACCCCAAAAAAGAAATGTTTTTAGATTCATTATTATGACTCATTTCCTATTTCATCATTTTGACAAAAAAAAACCTAGTCTAAGACTAGGTTTGTATGTATATGTTTGGCGCGCCTAGTAGGACTCGAACCTACAACGCAAGAACCGGAATCTTGAATGATATCCCTTTCACCATAGGCGCATGTTTTGAAACGACATCATTAAATTTAATATAAATCCTGTATAAAGTCAAGAACTTTTACAGAATTCAAAACTAAGTCTCCTCCCATCTACAAAAGAATAGGAGGAGTCAAGGCCATTATTTAGCTGGACCTTCTTCTAACATTTCATTAAATCGTTCATTAATATCATCTTCTGTATAACCAGCTTCTACTAAACGGGCTGATAAATTTTTCGCCCATAACTCTAAACGTTGAGCCATTTTAGAGTATTTTTTCGCTTCGCTTCCCTTTTTCTCATTCGCTCGTCCATTTGCATTGGACATCACGTTCTCAACAATAAATAAAGCTTTCCAAACAGATTCCTGTTCTAAAGATTCATGAGTTGCTCCTAACTCATCGACGACTTTTTTATAAAAATCATTGAATTCTTTAAATGAAATTTCCTCTTCCATATTTAAATAAACTTGAATTTGCTCGTATAGTGTTTGCATCTAATCTTGACACTCCTTTAATAATCTCAGCTTATTATAACACTTTTTTCAATTAAGTAAAATTGCCCTCTAAACAAAAAAACACGCTTGCAGCCAATTATTAGCTACTAAGCGTGTTCATCTTTTCCATTACTTAATGAATTCATCAAATGCTTTCTCAAGCTTTTGAACAACTTGAATTGGTTCATGCCCTTCAATTTCATGTCTTTCAACCATCATTTGAATTTCTCCGTCCTTTAATAAGGCAAATGAAGGAGAGGAAGGAGCATACCCTTTAAAATAATCACGTGCTTTCGCTGTCGCCTCTTTATCCTGTCCCGCAAATACAGTGACAAAGCGATCTGGCTTCACTTCGTAGTTTCTCATATAAGCTGCTGCTGGACGTGCAATCCCTCCAGCACACCCACAAACTGAATTGACCATTACGAGAGTCGTACCTTTATCTTGTAAAGCTGTATCTACATCCTCTGTCGTTTTTAACTCTTGGTAACCAGCTGTAACCATTTCTTGTCGTGCTACTTGAACAACATCATTCATAAAAAAATTAAATTCCATCTAGAAAACCTCCTAATCGCTAACTTAACGTACATTACTGCCATTGTACATTGAATTCGCGATAAAACCAACTATTAAACTCACGATTTTTGACAATCGACTAGGACGCTCAAAAGAAAAGGCTAATTAAGTGCTTTTTCAAGTGCTTCAATATTTTTTTTCATAAGCGAAAAATAATCCTCGTTATTTTCAATATCAGCTGGCATAAGCACTTCTAGATTGTGTAAATACAATGCCTCTGTGTTCGTTTCACCTTGAACCACTTCTGCCATTTTAGAAGGAATATTTTGTTCCATCATAATATAATTCAAGTCGTTTTCTTCTGCTAAATCAATAATATCCTGGATTTGTTTATGTGATGGTTCATTTGTACCAGACAATCCAGTAATTCCAATCTGATGTAGTCCATAACGATGTTCCCAATAACCGTATCCGGCATGCGAAACGATAAATGTATCTTTTTGTGCTGTGTTAGCCATTTGTTGAAAATCAGCGTCTAACTGTTCTAACTGCCCCTTAAGCTGCTGAAAATTTTCTTCAAAATAATCTTCATGTTCTGGTTTCAGTTCCACTAACGCCTTTTTCACGTTCTCTGCCATTGAAATTGAAAGAAGTGGATCTAACCAAAGATGCGGATCTTGGTCACCGTGATGATGGTCATGGTCTCCATGCTCTTCTTCATGACTTTCACCATGGTCATGGTCCTCATGCTCTTCTTCATGTCCTTCGCTATGGTCATGGCCTTCATGGTCTTCTTCATAGCCTTCTTCATGGCTTTCACTATGGTCATGGCCTTCATGGTCTTCTTCATGTCCTTCACCATGCTCATGACCTTCATGCTCCTCTTCATGACCATCACCATGGTCATGATCATGTGAACTTTCTATTAAAGAAATGCCTTTAGAAGCTTCAACAACACTTACATTTTCGTTTTTTACAGTCTCAATTAATGCCTCAACAAAGCCTTCTAAACCAGAGCCATTATAAAGAAAAACGTCCCCATCTGCTACCTCAATCATATCTCTAGCAGTCGGCTCATATGTATGAGCATCAGCACCCGGCGGAATCATATTTTCAACGACTACATACTCTCCACCAATCTTTTCTGCAAAATCCTGGAGGGGATAGATTGTTGTAAAAATCGTTAATGTCTCTCCATCTTCACTGTTGTCAGTATTGTTACTTTCTTCACTTGTCCCTTCATTACAAGCACTAATAATTAATAAAGTTACTAATAAGAACAAATATTTTATATGCTTCTTCATCAAAAGAACCTCCCCTTATTCGTAATGATTACGTTTTATCACTTTTTGAATTATATCGGAATCTTTACGATTTGTAAATATATAAATTAAAAAAATGTCCCACAAGGTCGATTCACCTTTATGGGACAGCTTTTTGGCTGTATTTATTCTTGTTTTAGCTTTTCTTCTAGCATTTGATTCATTTTTTCGTAATGCTCAAATAATTGTGGGAGAATCTTTTTAATTTTGGCTTCATCACGTAATTCCACAGCTTCATTAAACTTTTGTAGCAATTCCTTATGAGCTTCTTTCCACTCACCTTTTTCAGTGTGTTCATTTAAATCATCGTCTTTATGTTTTTGATGCTCTCGCCATTGCTTCATTAATACTTTTCTTTGCTGCCTAATCTCATTCCATTTTTCAACTTGCTCTGGGGCGAATTTTTGTGCAAGTAATTCATAGTAATAATCAAGATGGACGATAAAGTCTTTATGATACTGATGATGTCCAGATTTCTCCCTTTGCTCAGTAGGTGGTTCTCCCTCTGCAAAAGCGACCGACTGAAACATCAGAAAAACAGCTGTCATTGTTATCATATAAACAAAAGGTCTCTTTGTTAATAACTCCATATTCAAACACTCCTTTATTTCCTTATATGGTTAGAATGACCAAAAAGACAAGTTTCATTCATATTTCTCTTTATTCAAACATTCAACCCTAACTTAAAGGAGTTAAAACCACTTTAAAGCTTGAAGAGACCACCGATAAACCGTTTAAACAGGCTGGAACAAAGCTGTAAGCTCGAAATATAAAAAACCCCTTACAACGAAAGAGGAAATCCGATCGCTCCCGAGATGGGGGGCACGCTTTCCGCAGGACGCGGAGCATGATTTTCGGGAGCGGTGAATCGAGCCCCATTCATCGCCATCCACTTTGATTCTAATAAATTGAACGAAAACCGGTAACATTTGACGAGTCAAATGTTACCGGTTTTTCATATCAGAGAAGGGTTTTGTCCCAGCCTCTTTGTTTAATAAATCGATGTATTTTTTTCGTTCATATTTTCGAGGTTTTCTTTTACTTTTGCAAGGAATCTGCCACAAACTAAACCATCCAACACACGATGATCTAATGATAAGCATAAATTCACGATACTGCGAACAGCAATCACGTCTCCTTGCTCCGTTTCTAAGACAACTGGTCTTTTAACTATGGACTCAATCGATAAAATCGCAGCTTGTGGATGATTAATAATCGGCGTTGACATAATTGAACCGAATGCTCCCGTATTATTAATCGTAAATGTCCCATCCTTCATTTCATTTGCTTGTAGTTTACCGGAACGAACTTTGCCGGAAAGCTCAGTAATTTCGCGTGCTAATCCTTTGACCGTCTTTTCATCAGCATTTTTTATAACTGGGACAAACAAAGCATCCTCTGTAGCAACAGCTAAAGAAATATTGATATCTTTTTTCTGGATGATTTTATCTCCAGTCCACATTGAATTGAGTTGTGGATATTCTTTTAATGCCTCAACTGCGGCCTTAATAAAGAAAGGTAAAAAAGTTAGGTTATAGCCTTCTTTCTCTTTAAAAGACTGCTTAACGCTATTCCGATATTGGACAAGGTTTGTAACATCTACTTCAATCGTTAACCAAGCATGCGGAGCTTCATGTTTACTTTTTAACATATTAGCTGCGATCGCTTTTCGGACTCCTGTGACTGGAATTTCAATATCTCCAGTAGCTGACTTCACTTCTGAATAAGCAGGCTTTTCGTTCGATTGAATTGGCTCTTTAATTGAATCACTCTTACTACCCGAGCTTACCACAGCCGTTTCAGTTTTTTGACCACCTGATTCAATAACTGCTTGCAAATCTTTACGTGTAATTCGTCCACCTTTTCCAGAACCATTTACCCGTTCTAAATCAATGTTATGTTCTCCCGCTAATCGTAAAACGGCTGGAGAATAGCGTTTCTTTTGGCTCGTATCTTTCTCCTCGATTACGGCACTTGAATCCTGCTTATTATCCTTCGCTTCAGCTCTTGCCACTTCAACGGTTTCTTTTGGCTCCGCTCCTTCTGGTTCAATCGTACAAATGACGGTTCCAACTGAAACGGTATCATCAACATTTACAAGGATCTCTTGAATCGTTCCAGTAAATGTTGATGGAATTTCTGCATTTACTTTATCGGTAATAACCTCAGCAATCGGTTCATATTTATTTACTTTATCACCTGGTGCGACAAGCCAATTACTAATCGTTCCTTCTGTTACACTCTCACCTAATTGAGGCATTTTAATTTCTGTTGCCATGTTAATCTCCTTTCTCGTTAAAATTCCGCTAGTTCTCTCATTGCTTTTTCAACTTTATCGGGATTAATCATAAAATGCTTTTCCATTGTTGGGGCATATGGCATTGCTGGAACGTCAGGACCCGCAAGCCTTTGAATCGGTGCATCCAAATCAAATAAACAATGTTCAGCTATAATAGCAGCTACTTCACTCATTACACTACCTTCTTTATTATCCTCTGTAACTAGAAGCACCTTACCTGTTTTACTTGCGGCTGTAATAATCGCTTCTTTATCAAGAGGGTAGACCGTTCTTAAATCAACAACTTCGACACTAATTCCATCAGCCGCTAACTTTTCCGCCGCTTGTAGGGCAAAGTGGACAGCCAATCCATATGTAATAACGGTAAGATCTTCCCCTTCACGCTTAACATCCGCCTTCCCAATCGGTAGCGTATAATCATCGTCTGGAACTTCCCCTTTAATTAAACGATAAGCTCGCTTATGCTCTAAGAAAATAACCGGATCATCATCACGAATCGCCGCTTTTAAAAGTCCCTTCACATCATATGGAGTAGAAGGCATCACAATTTTTAGACCAGGCACATTGGCAAAAATCGCTTCAATCGATTGTGAATGGTACAATGCTCCGTGAATCCCACCTCCATAAGGTGCTCGGATCGTGATCGGACACGACCAATCATTGTTCGAACGATAACGAATTTTGGCTGCTTCTGAAACAATCTGATTAATAGCAGGCATAATAAAATCAGCAAATTGCATTTCAGCAACAGGTCTCATTCCGTACATTGCGGCTCCGATTCCCACTCCAGCTATTGCTGACTCAGCTAATGGTGTATCAATAACACGCTCTTCCCCAAATTGCTCATAAAGCCCCATCGTGGCACGGAAAACGCCACCTCTAGCTCCAACATCTTCTCCTAAAACAAAAACATCCTCATTTCTTTCCATCTCTTCTTTTAAAGCAAGTGTTACGGCTTCTATATAAGAACGAATCGCCATATTATTCCCTCCTCTCTAATTGTTCGCGTACACAAAATCAAGACCAGACTCTGGATCAGCATATGGGGCTTTTTCAGCATACTCTGTTGCCTCATTTACTAACTGGTCTAACTCTGTATGAATGTCCTGTAAGCTTTGATCATTTAATACATCTACACTTTTTAAATACGTGGCAAAAGTGATTAAAGAATCTTTTTCTTTTGCTCCTTGAACTTCATCGGCTGAACGATACGTACGATCATCATCATCACTGGAGTGTGGCATCAAACGATAACAAATGGCCTCTATTAACGTAGGACCTTCTCCGTTCAACGCACGTTCTCTCGCTTCTTTCACAGCTTCATAAATAGCCAAAGGATCATTTCCATCCACTGTTACTCCAGGCATGCCATATCCTTGGGCCCGGTCAGCCACATTTTCACAAGCTAGCTGTTTTTCAATTGGAACAGAAATCGCATACTTGTTATTTTCACACATAAAAATAACCGGCAATTTATGTACCCCTGCAAAATTTAAACCTTCATGAAAATCACCTTGGTTTGATGAGCCTTCCCCAAAAGTTGTAAACGAAACAAATTCTTCTTTTCTAAGTCGACCTGCTAAAGCAATTCCGACAGCATGAGGAACTTGAGTCGTTACAGGTGAAGAGCCTGTAACAATTCGTCTTGCCTTTGATCCGAAATGTCCTGGCATTTGTCTCCCTCCAGAACTTGGATCTTCCGATTTGGCAAAAGCCGATAAAAGCAAGTCCTGTGTCGTCATCCCAAAAGCTAAAACCATGCCGACATCACGATAATACGGAAGAAGATAATCTTTTGTATTATCTAAAGCAAATGCAGCTCCAACTTGGGCTCCTTCTTGTCCTTGACACGAGACGACAAATGGAATTTTTCCGGCTCGATTTAAAAGCCACATCCGTTCATCTATTTTTCTTGCTAAGAGCATTGTTTTATACATATCTATCACATTTTGGTCCGTTAACCCCAATGCTTGGTGACGATTAACAGTCATAAAAAACCCTCCGTTTATTTTTACTTTTCTTTACATATGAATCGCTCGTCCGTCCACTGCTAAGGCAGCTTCACCAATGATTTCTGACAAGGTCGGATGTGGGTGAATCATTTCAGCGATTTCAAAATCAGCAGCATCTAACACTTTTGCTAAGGCGGCTTCTGAAATTAAATCGGTAACATGTGGCCCAATCATATGAACTCCTAATAAATCATGATTGTCCGCATTCGCAATGACTTTGACAAAACCTTCAGCCTCTCCATAAACAAGGGCTTTTCCATTTGCTTTAAATGGAAACTTTCCTATTTTGACACGAAAGCCTAATTCTCTAGCCTTTTGCTCGGTTAACCCGACACTAGCCATTTCTGGACGACTATACACACATGTAGCAATTGTTTGCTCATCTAATCTTTGTGGATGATTTTGTGAAAGATGTTCTACTGCAATCAACCCCTCATGTGAAGCAACATGAGCAAGTTGTAATCCACCAATGACATCACCAATCGCGTAAATATGCGATTCTTTCGTTTGATAAAACTCATTTACTTTTATGTAGCCTTTTTCAATTTCTATCTCAGTATTCACTAGTCCAATATCGTCTACATTAGCCGCTCTCCCAACCGAAATAAGCATTTTTTCGGCTGTAAAATCGATCTTTTCACCTAAAACATCAACTGACACGGTGACATCTTCGCCCTTTTTCAATGAGTCTGCATCAATCTTTGCATTCGTGACAATTTGAATCCCTCTTTGCTTTAGAAGCTTAGTTGCTTCCTTCGCAATATCTTTATCCGCCTGTGGTAAGATCGTATTTCCATACTCTAAAACAGTTACATCTACTCCAAAATCAGCTAACATTGAGGCCCACTCAATGCCAATTACACCACCACCAACAATTAAAATCGATGACGGCAATTGTTCCAATTCTAATGCACCGTCTGAATCTAAGATTAAATGGCCATCCACATCTAAGCCAGGTAAAGACTTTGGTGAGGAGCCCGTGGCGATAATAATATTTTCTGGGACAAGCATCATATTTTCAGTTCCATCATTCATCTCAACTGAAATCGTACCTGGACGTGGCGAAAAGATCGATGGACCAAGTATTCGTCCTTTTCCTTCATATACGTCGATTTTCCCTTTTTTCATCAACGCTTGGACCCCTTGATGTAGTTGATTTACAATCGTCTCTTTTCTGCTTTGGACAGCTTGGAAATCTAATTTGAGGTCTTGAATTAACACCCCATATTTATTAGCATCTTTAGCTGTTGCAAAAACCTCAGCACTACGTAACAAGGCCTTGCTTGGGATACAACCTTTATGTAAACATGTACCTCCAAGCTTTCCTTTTTCAACGATTGCTACTTTACGACCATTTTGTGCAGCTCGTACCGCTGCTACATAACCACCAGTTCCACCACCAAGAATCACTAGATCATATTCTTCAGCCATATAGACGTCTCCTTCCTCTTGTCACAATTAGTGTCTTCTTGACAAAATATGATGTCCATCTTGTAAGAATTGACTGCGTGACTGTTTCATTCTTGCAATTCGTTCTTCTGCCATTCGATTTGCTGCTTTAAACGTAGGAATTTTTTCACGAGCTGAAATCTCAAAAACCGTTTCTAGGTTTTGATAAATCGTTTCTACCTTCTTTAAGGCTCGGTCACGATTATAGCCATTTAACTCATCCGCCACATTAATGACACCACCTGCATTGATCACATAATCTGGTGCGTAATAAATGCCTAAATCATGAAGAGTATGACCATGGGATTCATCTTTTAATTGATTATTAGCAGCACCGGCAATGACCTTTGCTTTTAATACCGGGATTGTCACATCATTAATAATTGCCCCTAAGGCACATGGAGCAAAAATATCACAATCTACACTGTAAATATCATTGACCTCAACTGCTTTAGCCCCAAAATCATCTTGTGCTCTTTTGACAGACTCTTTATTGATATCTGTCACAATTAATTCAACCCCTTCTTCGTGAAGGTATTTGCATAAATGATAAGAGACATTTCCAACCCCTTGCACAGCTACTTTTTTTCCGGATAAATCGTCCGAACCAAAAGCAGCTTTTGCCGTTGCTTTCATTCCAACATACACGCCATATGCCGTAACTGGGGATGGATTCCCTGAAGAACCGTAAGCTTGTGAAATACCTGTTACATAATTTGTTTCTTGATAAATCGTATCCATATCTTCAACTGTTGTACCGACATCCTCTGCCGTTATATATCTACCGTTAAGCCCTTGAATGTAACGGCCAAATGCTCGAAACATTTCTTCATTTTTATCTTTTCGTGGATCGCCAATAATCACGGTTTTTCCTCCACCAAGATTAAGTCCTGCCGCTGCATTTTTATAAGTCATCCCTCTTGCTAATCGTAAGGCATCATTAAAGGCAGCTTCTTCGTTCTCGTACATCCACATTCGTGTACCACCTAAGGCAGGTCCTAAAGTTGTGTCATGAATCGCAATAATGGCTTTTAAACCTGAACTTTTATCCTGGCATACAACCACTTGTTCATAATCGTAATATTCCATTTCCGAAAATAATTGCATGATGAACCTCCTTGAGCTTAAGAGCTGTTATGAATTTTTAAAAAGCAAGCTGTTAAATTAAAGACTATGTAATACAAATGCTTTATTACTATCATAATTGATCCGAAAGAAGGAAGCACGTCTATCCTGTAACAGGGTAAATAGGCAAAGATAAGTAAAAGTTATCACGTCAAACGGTTGCAGATTTGACTATATTTCAATACTATTTTATGCTTTTACGGAAAAATTAAGACTAAGTCCTAATTGCAGCTCTCATTTCCCTCCTTTTACTATTACTCAAATAAAACAATCTTGCAACCTTTATAGTGTTAAAAACGATTATTTTTTGTTAGAATTAAAAGGAATGAATGAAAAAAGAATGAAAGAGGCACATACAATGGGACGTTTTATCGCTTTAACTATTATGCTTATTCCCGTTTTTATCGCAGGATATGGAATTAAGTTAATGAGAGATACTTTTTTTCAAATTAGTAATATTTCGTTTTTACCATTGTCGTTAGAATTTGTCCTCGGTCTAATTTTATTTTTAGCCGGATTAAGTTTTATCGCAGGTTTTATTTTTTATAGAGATAAGAAAAATGGAAAGATCTCACCAAAATTCAAAAAAAACTCGTCACTCGACGAGCCAAAGGCAGAGAAATAGAGCTCCTTTGGTGAGCTGCTCCTCGTTCATCTGCTTATAAACAGATGAACGAGTTTAAAACGACAAGTACTGTCTTTTCTTCAGCTTAAGTTTTTTTCATCGAGACACCAAGTCTGTCAAACCATTGTAATAATGGTTTTTTTTCGATCACAGCAGATATCGAAATACGTTCAATTATCCCACTAACTATTATTAAAACCGTCAATATACACCATTGAACGATTGGAGAAGCAACTGTAATCGTCCAAAGAGCTAAAATACTGCCAATAACCGTCGCCCCATTATCCCCTAGCATCGCAATACGGTGTCCTTCTAGAACTAAAAGCAGATAAAAGACCGTTACGATGTAAATCACAATGAGAAAGGAGGGAATAAAACCAGCCAGAAGCAAAACAAACCAAAAGAAAAGACTTACCTTCCACACTCGTAAAGGTCGTGTATCTAAAGCATTCATGACATGTGGAAAAAGAAGGAGAAGTAAAAAATAACGAATCATAATAAAGGTCGTTTCCGGTTCAAAAAAAATAGTCATATAAAGGGAGGCTGCTATCGTTCCTACTATTTTTAAAATCCCTGTTGTTGGCTTTTTATGTTTAATCAAATAATTTATGTGACCTTTAATTCCTTTTGGTGAATTTTGTCCGTATAAATCATCAATAAAACCTATGCCCCAAATAATCAAAACATATATTAATGCCCAAGTGCTAAGGGCCATTAAGTCAAGATTGAAATAATCAATCACAAGAGCATAGGCAAAGACCACAAGAACACCTAAGCTATAAGGGACTTGTTTCCCTTCATAATTTCGGACCGTCCAACCAGCTGACAAAAACGCATACATACTTAAAAGAGCGATGATAGGCAAAATAAAAATATAGAGATACATCTCAAACCTCTTTTCGATAACGTTCAATATCTAATAATTGTTTGCACCTATGCCATAAACCTTTTATGCTCTTCCCCATTTCACGATGCTGCATTTTTGTTTCGATTTCTAAAATTTTCGCCCCTGCCTCTAAAAAACGAATCGACATTTCCGTCTCTACGCCAAACCTGGCCGAATGGATGGATTGAATACACGGGAGCCATTGGCGATGAAAAATACGCTGGCCTGATAAGGGTGCCTCTAATTTAACACCTGTTTTCTCAAAAATTAAAGCTTGAGCACGCTTTTTGACCAATCCAAAGCCGGCCTTTTTTCCTGGAGCGACTTTTGAAACAATGACATCAGCCTCAGCTAACAGAGCTGGTTGGATGAGGGCTTCGGCTTCTTTAGCTGTTGAGCCTAAATCGGCATCAAGACAAAGAATATACTCCCCCTTCCCCTTGTGAAAGCCTGCTTCTAATGCTCTTCCTTTTCCTTGGTTTTCTTTCAATTGAATCACTTCATCCGCATAACGATTAGCAATAGAAAAAGTATTATCATCACTACCATCATCTACAACAATTAACTCAAGCGAAAAAGGAAGAGAACGAATCGCTTTTAATGTATGGGCTATTCTTTCTTCTTCATTAAACGCAGGCACGATCACACTAATTTGCACCACTTATAAGCTCTCCTTTTTCCGTCTCAATTGAAACCAGCCTTGTGCTAACTTTGTCCGAACATTGTATTTAGCCCACCACTTCAAAACCATATTTGACAGTTGAGTAAACCAATCAAGCGAAAAGATAGGCGCTTGATCAATGCCTCCACCAAGTATGTGAATTCCTTTTAAGTCTGTAATCATTTCACCAGCCTGAATCCGGCTTAAAATGCTTGAACCCATACCTGGCCTACCTTTTTCTAAAAACTCCTTCATCCCACTTCGACATCCAATCAAAAATAAATGAGCTGCTTTCGACCAATATGCACCGTAAATCGCTAAATCTTCACTTGTACCGACAAATTGCAGTTCCTCCCAGTTCATTATGTTTAAGGATTGAACTCTTTCCGCTCCAGGGGACTGTCCTGACATATAACGGTGACAAATGAGATTCGCCCCACATAATAAAGCTTTTTCAGATACAGAATCCATGTCCCCAATAATAAAATCTGGCTTCACACCAATCTTTAACAATCCATCCGCTGCACCATCGACTGCCATGACGATGATTTTTTCCTTTTTTATTTTTCGTTTGATTGCAAACAAATCTTTTTCATACGAACAATTTCTAGCGACGATTAGCACTTGTTTTCCTTCTAGCATTTGAAAACAAGTCGGAAGCTCATATTGAGCCAAAAATAAAGGCACTTCCTTTTTGGCGTATGCAAGAGAATTACTCATAAAGTCTAAAAATAACTGCTGGTAATTTTCTTTCGCAGTTTGTAAACGTTCGGTTATTTTCTCTTCTGTATAGGGAATTAAACGACAAAGGTGATGAGATTGTTTGCCTCTTTTCTCATATAAGTCATCTCCTTTAATAAAATGAACATTTCCTGTAAAAGAATGACTGTGGAATGGCTTGTCTATTTCTTCAAGATCATAGACAGGAATCCCTTCGGACAGTAGCCTTTGCACTTGTTTATGTTCATATTTCCCACTCATTGATGTTTTAAAATTAATGATCGCTTTGACTTTTTTTTCAATTAATCCATCCACAGCTACTCCATCTAAATCTTCATGCGATAATACCGCGATCATTGACTCCCCATTTGGTATCATTTCAATTAATTTTTTTGTTGTTTTATGGGCAATAATTTTACCCTCTAATAGATTGGACATACTAAAACACTCCTAACAATATTGGTTTTAGTATGAGCCATTCTTCTCATTCATAGTCTTAAAAAATGATTCTTTCCTTTAATTTATTACTCAACTTTCGCATCGAGAAAATCCGTTCAACTAGTTGGCAGAGCGAATAGAAGCTCTTAAACAAATGCCCTTGACACGTTTGAAAAGCGAGAACGTACTACAAAACGGATAAACTGTGCAGTAAGAAAAAAATAATATATGCCCTCCGGCGGTCGCTCCCAAACAGACACTCCGCGTCCTGCAGGAACCTCATGAGCCTCCTCAGCGTTTCACGCTTGCGGGGTCTCATTGGACGGTTTATTCCTGCGGGAGTCTCCGTGTCTGTTTGTCCGCTAGATACTGGAATCGAATCTAGGTTTGGTTTTCTCATTGAATAAAAAAACAGTCATGACTTCAACGTACATGAGCTTGAGAATGATTTTTCTCTTTCAATGACTAATTCCGTTACAGTTGTAAATCAATCCGTGTTGATGCTCTGTACGTTAGTTAGATGATCGAGCTTGTTTCGATTTGAATCATGTCTTTTCATTACTGTAGACTTCGAAAAAAAATAGGGGGCAACTCCCTATTTAGTTCCATAACCAACAAAGTGAAGAAGAAGGTCCTTCTGCGTTAGAAATAGCTGATTTGAAAAAAGCCATATCATCAAGCCTCTCCACGACACTTAGCGGACAAAACCATACGGAGACTCCCGCGGGAATAAACCGAGGCTGCTGAAAAAGTTCAACTTTTTAAAAATAAAAAATTTCGAGAAAAAAACGAGGCATCAGATTGGCTTCTAAGCGACGTTCGGGTGGTAGGGAGACATTTTTGACCCCCAAAAAAACATCAATTTTCAAAAACAACCAGTTTTTCAGCAGCCTCGAATAAACCGTGGAGCGAGACCCCGCAAGGCTTGCCGAGGAGGCTCGCAAGGTTCCCGCAGGACGCGGAGTATGGTTTTGGGAGCGACAGCCGAAGCGCTTCATTTTAGTGAACAGATTCCTTCAACAGCCTACGAAGAGATGTGTTCAGACTGTTAACGATTGAACCGTTCATGTAAAGTCAATTTGAGTGTTGTATCGCCCTAAAGTCAATCTCTATCAACGGTTAAGGGTTAATTATACGCTGCGAAAGTTGAGTTTATTACTTGTACAAATATCACGCTCAGCCAAAGCCGATTTCTACTTCTTTTTTCCACAACAAAAAACACCAAAAACAGCTTTAGCCTAAAGCGTGTTTTGGTGTTCATTTCCACTCTTTTGTATTTATAATAATTTATTAGCTTACTTTATGTTCAATTCTCAGCTTATCGGCAACCATCGCAATGAATTCCGAATTGGTCGGTTTTGCTTTTGTATGGCTAACAGTATAACCAAAAAGATTGGAAATCGAATCAATATTCCCTCGACTCCATGCGACTTCAATCGCATGACGTATCGCTCTTTCCACACGACTAGCTGTCGTATTAAATTTCTTAGCAATGTCTGGATATAATACTTTCGTTATCGAACCTAAAAGCTCAATATCATTATAAACCATTGTAATCGCTTCTCGTAAGTACATATAACCTTTGATATGAGCCGGAACTCCAATTTCATGAATAATGCTAGTAATACTTGCATCCAAATTGAAGCCTTGTTTTTCTTTTCGAGAAGATGAAGAAGAATTTGCATTTAAAATAGATGTCGCAGAACCACTTGATTTCTGGATAAAGCTTTTTTTGCCTCCTCCAATTTCTCGAATATTTGTCACTAATACTTCGATGTCAAATGGTTTAAGAACATAATAAGACGCACCTAAATCAACTGCTTTTTTTGTGACATCTTCCTGACCAAAAGCGGTTAACATAATGATGTTTGGTTTTTGGGGAATATTCATTTGCGAAAGACGCTCTAGGACAGCCAACCCATCTAAGTGAGGCATAATTATATCTAAAATCAGAACGTCTGGTTGTTTGTTCTCGATCATATTCAAACAATCCTGACCATTATAAGCAACCCCTATCACTTCCATATCATCCTGCGCTGAAATGTATTCGTTTAGCAAATGTACTAACTCTCGATTGTCATCTGAAATACCAACTTTAATCTTCTCCACGGAATGTCCTCCTCATAAACAGGTTAATTTTGTCTTTAACGATTTCGACAAGCAATCATTAAATCCTTTATATTATTTAAAAATTCTCATTTTTATTGGAAATTCTTCTATTTCCTCACTATCCCTTTCATTTTCGAGCCTTTTCGCTAATATTCATTCCATACATACACCATATGTCGAATGTTCTTTATCTATCCTTACTTTAACATAAAATAGGAGAAGTGATGAGTTTATTTCAAAAGTAAATTATAGGTAAAGTGAAAATCTGTCTATTGATTCCTGAAATCACGAAAAAAGCCAAACGAGTTAACTCGCTTTGGCTCCTGATAACTGTGCTAGAACTCCCGCTTCTTCTAGCATCCAACTTATATGACAACCATAACCACTTTTCGGGTCATTCACAAAAACGTGCGTGACGGCACCGACTAATTTCCCATTTTGAATAATAGGACTACCGCTCATTCCTTGGACAATTCCACCTGTTGCTTCTAACAACTTTGGATCGGTCACTCGAATGACCATCCCTTTCGTTGCCGCTTGCTTTTGTGGAATTGAACTCACAATTTCAATGTCAAACTCTTCAATTTCTTCCCCATTAACCACCGTTAAAATTTTTGCAGGTCCTTCTTTAACTTCATGAGCCATCGTTATCGGCATTTTTTGATCATAATGATTATTTTTTATATCATCCTTTTTTAAGGTCCCAAATATTCCATAAGGGCTATTCTTTTCGATTGTCCCAAGAACATCTCGAGCATTTTTAAAACTCGCTAATTTTTCCCCTGGGTCACCGTTGCTTCCTTTTTCAATTGAATTGACCGAAGAGCGAATAATTTGACCATCATGTACTACAATTGGTTTTTGAGTATCCACATCTGAGATTACATGACCTAATGCACCGTATTTTTTTGATTCTGGGTCAAAAAAAGTTAAGGTCCCTACCCCAGCTGCTGAATCTCTAATATACAAACCTAATCGATATGAATGTTCATTTTTAGCTTTTATCGGTGTTAATTCTTTGTTAAATAATTGGTTATTTCTTTTAATTTCAATACTTAAAGGTTGATTACCTTCTCCTGCTTTTTGGACGATATTCGCCACTTCGGTAATATGCTGAATCGGTTCGTCGTTAATTTTGACGATCATATCTCCTACTTCAATCCCTGCTTCTTCCCCTGGTGACTCATCACCAATTGAAGTGGGAATTAAATGATGCCCGACTACGAGGACGCCTTCTGTGTTTAACTTTACTCCGATTGACTGTCCACCAGGAATAACTTCGATTTTTGGTAGAACATTAACATTAACTTGCTTGACAGGAAAACCGCCTACTTCAAATGTCATTTCCTGTTCACCTACTTCATGTCCGGTAATATGTGAACGATTTATATCTCCTTCACTTGTACTTGAGTAGGATATCGTATTATTTTCTTGATTAATAAAACTTGTAATATCAGGACTCGAGGTCTCAACAAGCTCTGTCTCAACCCCTTCGAATACCGTTATTTCTTGCGGAATGGCCAACCAATCCGAAACGATATTTGAAGTTCCTAGGCTAAGAAGGCCGAGCATTAGGACCACTCCTACCAACTTTCTTATATGTTCGCCTCTCACTCACTTCACTCTCCTAGCTCCTAGCCCACACCTCCATGATGGCTGTATTACTAATGTTGCCTTTGAAGCGAACATTTATAACCTGATCCAACAGAAAAAAGCTAACCTATTTTGGTTAGCTTTTCATATTAGCTATTTTGTGCTTTCGTGCAAGTTCCAATAATTCCTCTGCATGTTTTTTCGTTAAATCAGTTACTTCCACTCCTGAAATCATCCGAGCGATTTCATTTGTCTTTTCATTTGCTGAAAGACTCTCGACTTTTGTATGGACCCGATTTTTGGCTTCATGTTTGGAAATATACAAATGAGTATCCGCCATTGCTGCTACTTGAGGCAAATGCGTAATACACAACACTTGAGAACCAACCGAAATCCCGTAAATTTTTTCGGCAATAGCTTGAGCAACCCTGCCACTGACTCCTGTGTCGACTTCATCAAAAATAACGGATGTTAACCCTTGATGGGAAGAAAAGATCGTTTTAATTGCCAACATAATTCGCGAAATCTCTCCACCAGATGCTACTTTCGCTAATGGTTTCATTGGTTCGCCCTGGTTAGTCGAAATAAAAAACTCGACTTGATCCATTCCATCTTTTTGAAATTTTTGAGAGAAATTCTGACTCTGCCTTTCTTCAATGCGAACTTCAAATTGCGTTTTTTGCATATAAAGCTCTTGTAATTGCTCGTGAATAGCCTTTACTAAGTCCTTGGAAGCCTGTTTTCTAACTTCGGATATCGCCTCGGCCTCTACTTTAACATCCAACCAGAGCGTATCTAATTTAAGTTTGATCTCATCGATTTGATCATCTTTATGTAAAATCGAGTCAAGCTCTTCTTCAATCCGAGCCGAATATTCTAAAATTTCCTCAACCGTTTGCCCATACTTCCTTTTTAATTGCTGAATTTCATTTAGCCTTGTCTCAATAAAGGTGAGTCGTTCTGGATCAAAATCAACCCCTTCAACGTGGTCACGTAAACTAAAAGTCGCTTCTTCGATAAGATAAAAGCTATTTGAGATTTGTTCAAATAAGGATTGTAGATCTTTATCGATCGTAGCAGCTATCTCTAAATTAGACAAAGTATTCGAAACAAAATCTAACCCTTTTCCTTCTCCGTATAAGCTTTGATAGCTGTCCTGCAAGAGGCTAAACAATTTTTCACTATTGGCTAATTTATGACGCTCGGCAAATAGTTGGTTGTCTTCATCAGGCATTAGTTTCGCACTTTCAATTTCCTTTAATTGATATTGATACAAATCAATTTTTTGGGCGATTTCCTGTTCATTATAAGTAAATTCATTAAGCTTTTTTTGTAAAGTCATTGCTTCTCGATATAAACTCTGATATTCTGCTGTATCTGTTTTGGCAAAATAATCAACCATAGAAAGATGATGTTCCCCTTGCATTAACGCTTGATGCTCATGTTGACCATGAATATCAACAAGTGTTTGACCAATTTCCCGTAATATTCCTAAAGTCACAAGCTTTCCATTGATTCGACAAATACTTTTGCCATGAGCGGTTAAATCCCGCCTTAAAATGAACATTTGCTCTTCAACTTCAATCCCGAGTTCATTTGCTTTTTTAATCACTGGATGTTTTTTCTCAACAATAAACAATCCTTCGATTTCCGCTCTTTTTTCACCGTATCGAACAAATTCAACAGAACCTCTTCCACCTAATAATAATCCGATTGCATCAATAATAATTGATTTTCCAGCTCCGGTTTCACCAGTTAACACCGTTAAGCCTTTTTCAAACGGAATCGTTATCTCATCAATTATCGCAAAGTTTTTAATCGTTAATTCTTCAAGCATCACATTCCCCACCTTAAAGCATATCTAAAAATTTCTCCATAATATGTGGTCCATCGTCTTTATTTTTACAAATAATTAAGATCGTATCATCGCCACAAATCGTCCCCATCACTTCCGACCAGTCTAAATTATCAATTAAGATGGCAATTGAATTTGCATTACCAGGTAATGTCTTCATCACAATTAAATTTTCTGTACGATCAATATTAACAAAGCTGTCCATTAAAGCACGCTTAAGCTTTTGTAAAGGGTTAAAGCGCTGATCCGCTGGTAAACTATATTTGTAACGACCATCGATCATCGGCACTTTGACAAGATGTAATTCTTTAATGTCTCTTGAAACAGTCGCTTGTGTGACATTATACCCTTCTGACTTTAACCTTTCGACTAATTCATCCTGTGTTTCAATCTCATTATTTGTAATTAAATCCCTAATTTTGATATGGCGTTGTCCTTTATTCAAACCTAAATCACCTATTTCTCAGATATAGTTTCTGCTTTCATTATCCACATTTCGAATGATATTGACAACCTTTTCACAAATTACCTGACTAAAAAAGAGAAAGGTTAAGCCTATGCTCTCCCTTTCCCCGACTTTTATTTTTTTAAATCTGTATGGGCGGCCGTCACAATTTCAGAAATCGCGCTCTGATAATCCATGTCCTTTAATTCTTCGTTTGGATATGTTAAATATAAAAGAAATTCAATATTCCCTTCTCCACCCGTTATAGGAGAATAACTAATTCCTTTAATCCCATACCCTTCTGCTAACACAAATTGGCACATACTTGTTAAAACTTCATTATGGACAGCAGCATCTTTAATAATACCCTTTTTGCCTACTTGTTCTCTTCCTGCTTCAAATTGTGGTTTCACTAAAGCAATCACTTCTCCACCCCGCTTTATAAGCGTCTTTAAAACGGGAAGAATGAGTTTTAAAGAAATAAACGAGACATCAATCGAAGCAAAATCCGGTAAGCCTTCATGAAGATCTTCGGCCGTTACGTAGCGAAAATTCGTTCTTTCCATTACAACAACTCTAGCGTCTTGTCTTAACTTCCAAGCTAACTGATTATACCCGACATCGAGAGCGTACACAATCTTTGCTCCATTTTGTAAGGAACAATCGGTAAATCCTCCTGTCGACGCTCCGATATCGAGAACGGTTTTATTTGATAAATCAAGATTGTAGAGCTTAATCGCTTTTTCTAATTTTAGTCCACCTCGGCTTACATACGGTAAAACATTTCCTTTTACCGTAAAGTGAACATCATTGTCCATTTTCATTCCTGGTTTATCAATACGCTCTGTATCTAAATAGACTAAACCTGCCATAATCGCTCTTTTTGCTTTTTCTCTCGTATCAAAAAGACCTTGATCGACAAGCAATACGTCTACTCGTTCTTTTTTTGCCATGCTTGTTACGCCCTTTGTCTTTGTCTCGGAACCATTGCGATGATCTGTTCAGATACTTGATTTGCCGTTAAACCGATTTCTTCAAGTAACTGGGAAACACTACCATGCTCAATAAAGTAATCCGGAATTCCCATTCGTTTAATGGTTAAATCACGATAGCCTGCTTCATTATAAAATTCTAATACCGCACTACCGAATCCACCTTGAAGGGCCGCTTCTTCTAAAGTTAAAATAGGGATGTTTTGTTCAGCTATCTGAGATAATAACTTCTCGTCTAAAGGCTTAGCTGAGTTTGCATTTACTAAGGTAACATGAATACCTTGTGATTCAAGGTAATGGATCGCCTCTTCTGCGACTGGAAGCATTGTACCAAAGCTTAAAATACAGGCATCCTTGCCCTCTTTTAAAACTTCCCACTTTCCAATTTCAACGGTTTTTAATTGTTGATCCATTTTAATCCCATAACCATTACCACGTGGATAACGAACTGCAATTGGGCCATCATTGTATTGAACAGCTGTATAAATCATATGCTGTAGTTCATTTTCATCCTTTGGCATTAAAATCGTCATATTTGGTAAATGACGTAAATAAGCAATATCAAAAACGCCCTGATGTGTTTCGCCGTCAGCCCCGACTAATCCGGCACGGTCTATCGCAAATAAGACATTTAAATTTTGACGACAAATATCATGAACGATTTGGTCGTAGCCTCGTTGTAAGAAAGTTGAATACACAGCAAAAACAGGCTTTAATCCTTGTGTGGCGAGGCCACCAGCCATCGTTGTTGCATGTTGCTCAGCAATCCCTACGTCAAACATTCTTTCAGGAAATTCCTTTGCGAAAACATCCAGTTTCGTTCCACCAGGCATTGCCGCTGTAATCGCAACAACTCGCTCATCTTCACGGGCAATCTTCTTTAACGTTTCTGCAAATACACCACTATAACTAGGTGGTCCCGGCTTTTTCACAACTTCACCTGATTCAATTTTGTATGGTCCTAAGCCATGCCAAGTTCCAAGGGCATCATTTTCTGCTGGTTCATACCCTTTTCCTTTTTTGGTGAGAACATGAATGAGGACTGGACCTTTTGTTTTCTTTGCATATTTCATATTTTCCATTAAGTCATCTAAATCATGACCATCAACTGGACCTAAATACGTAAAGCCCATTTCTTCAAAAAAGACACCCGAAACGAGTAAATATTTTAAGCTATCTTTCACACGTTCAGCCGTTGCGGCAAGCTTGCCACCGAATGCTGGAATTTTTTTGATTAACATTTCAAGCTCTTCTTTAGCTTTATGGTATTTACCGGCTGTTCTTAATTTTCCTAACACATTGTGAAGGGCACCGACATTAGGGGCAATCGACATTTCGTTATCATTTAAGACAACAATTAAATCCTTTTGTTCGTGCCCAATATGATTTAGTGCTTCTAAAGCCATCCCGCCTGTTAAAGCACCATCTCCAATAATCGCCACAACACTATTGTCTTCTCCCTTTAAATCTCGTGCTGTCGCCATTCCCATCGCTGCAGATAAAGATGTGGAGCTGTGACCAGTTTCCCAAACGTCATGTTCACTTTCATTTCGTTTGGGAAATCCACATAAACCTTGATATTGTCTGAGCTTATCAAATTGGTCAGCTCGTCCTGTTAAAATTTTGTGGACATATGCTTGATGTCCTACATCCCAAATAAACTTATCCTTAGGGCTTTCAAACAAATGGTGAAGAACTAATGTCAGTTCAACAACCCCAAGATTAGGGCCTAAATGTCCGCCTGTAACGGATAGTTTCTCAATTAGAAAATGACGAATGTCTTGAGCTAATTCCTCTAATTGTGCTTTGCTGTAGCCTTTTATCAAACTAGGATCTTTAATATTTTCCAGCTTCATTTTCAAAACACTCACTTTCGAGTCAGTTTATCTTACTTTTATATGGGCCAATTGCTGATTTCATGTTGGCCATTTGGTCGTCTTATGTCTGTTTAGAATAAAGTCAAAATACATACCGTAATTCATTCTTTCCCCTCATTGTATCAGAAAAAACAAAGATGAAAACCTTTTACCTAAATTAGAGAAGATTTTCAAAAGTCAATATAAGGATAATTATGTAAAACGGTTAACTATAACTTCATACAGTCCATTTTTCTTCAATACTATGCTCAGAGCACCAAGTTTTTTAACGTTCTCTAGCATTTATCCACTATTTTCATTGCTTGGCTCATTAGCTTATAAAAGCTGTTTAATATTATACCATGTGGTCTTTTTTTGCTCAAACGTTAACGTAAATAAGGCAAAGGTGTATATAATTTGGCATACTCCACCAGCGAGATACCCTACGCGTTCCGCAGGTGAGTCGGACCCAGCAGGACGCGGAGCAATCATTTCTGCAGCGGTAGCCGAAGAACCTTTTTATACAACAGCCATATGATTTATCATAGAAAAAAGCCCTAAAAAGGAACATCCCCCTCTTTAGGACTCAGCAGAACATAGTAGCTTAATGATTACGATTCTTTATATAATCAGCTAATGATTCTAATAGATTCGTATTCATTGAAACTTTATGTAAGGATTCAAGTGCAACATCATAATGGGCATTTAATACTTCTTTTGTTTCATTCAACCCAAGCAAGCTCGGATAGGTGCTTTTATTATTTCCAACATCGCTACCTAAAGGCTTCCCAATCAGCTCTTGCTCACCTTCAACATCAAGCAAATCATCCTTAATTTGAAATAATAACCCTAATTCACGAGCAAAGTGACGTAAACGCTCAACATCTTCCTCACTAGCATCAGCTATAATCGCACCTGCTACAATAGAATACGTCAATAAATCACCTGTCTTATGGTTATGAATATAAGTAAGCTCTTCTAATGTTAACGCCCGTTCTTCCCCTTCCATATCAGCCACTTGCCCACCAATCATCCCAACCGGCCCAGCAGCAATCGCAAGCTCTTTAATTAAACGAACAACCTTTTCCGGCGCAAGTTGTGAAGAAGCAATCCGTTCAAAGCTATGAGTTAACAAGGCATCTCCAGCTAAAATTGCCGTTGCTTCACCAAAAACTTTATGATTTGTTGGTTTCCCTCTTCTTAAATCATCATCATCCATTGCCGGTAAATCATCATGGATTAAGGAATACGTATGAATCATTTCAATCGCACAAGCTAACTCGTAACCTGTCTCAAATGACTTATCAAAGCCTTTTAAGGTCGCTAATAATAACAAAGGTCTGATTCGTTTTCCACCAGCCTCTAATGAATAAATCATCGCATCTTTTAAGGAGGCAGGAGCATTTAAAGCACGAATCGACTGCGGCAACTTTTCATCGATCACAAATTTCGTTTCCTCTATAAATGCTTGAAGATGTTCGTTCACCCTTCATCCTCCACTAACTGAACCTCTTCTATTTCACCATCTGGGTGTAAAATACGGTCCATTTTCTTTTCGACTTGCTCTAATTTATCATGACACTGCTTAGATAGCTCCATTCCTTTTTGAAACATTGAAATCGCTTCATCCAAAGGGACATCTCCTTGCTCAAGCTGTTCCACTACATTTTCAAGCTCGTTCATCGCTTCTTCAAAACTAATTTCTTCTTTTTTTGTATCACTCATCATTTATCCCCCTCTACCTCTTTCAATTGGTCGCTTGTTCGGATCGTATCGACAACATGACAATGAACTAAACCATCTGTTACTTGAATGCTTAAGTGCTCACCTTTTGTTACTTGCGTCGTCTTTTTGATCATTTCGTTATCTTTATTATAAACAAGACTATAGCCACGTTCCATAATCTGCAGCGGACTTACAAGCTTTAATTGCGTAATTAATGATTGAAATCCTTGTTGTTTGCTACGAATCGTTTCATGTGTTTTTGCCTTTAGTCGATCCTCTAAACTTTTTAATTGATTTGCAGTTTGCTCAATTCGAGCTTTCGGATGACTTCTCGTTACTTCTTTATGAAGCTGAGTGAGCGTGCTTTTTTTACTCGCCACTAATTGCGACATCGCCCGTTTTTGCCGGTCCATTAATCCATCTAATTCTTGCTCCTTTTGGCGAATCAACTGAGCTGGATATCGAAACGCATAGGAGCGATTAAGCCTCTCAAGTTGTTTTCGTTCCAACTGCACTCTTTCATTCATTTGCCTCATTAGCCTTTGTTTATACTGCTGAATATGAATAAATAGGTCCTTCAAATCGGGAACAGCCATTTCTGCTGCTCCAGTTGGGGTTGGAGCACGTAAATCAGCGACAAAATCACTAATCGTAAAATCAGTCTCATGGCCAACCGCAGAAATAATCGGGATATTAGAATCAGCTATTGCTCTTGCAACATGTTCATCATTAAATGCCCATAATTCCTCAATTGAACCACCACCACGCCCTAATAAGACAACATCAAATTGACCAATCAAATTCGCCTGTTCGATTGCATTAATAATCGAGGCGGGGGCATGTTCGCCTTGAACAAGAACGGGAAATAAAGCTAAATGAGCTATCGGATATCTCCGTTTTAATGTAGAAGCAATATCCTTAATAGCAGCACCAGTAGGAGAAGTAATAATTGCTATATTCTTTGGAAATTGAGGTAAAGCTTTTTTCCGTTCCAAAGAGAATAACCCTTCTTTTTCAAGATCTGCTTTAAGCTTCTCATAAGCTAAATATAAACTACCAATACCATCTGGCTGCATTTCCCTTACATACATTTGGTAAGAACCATATGGCTCATACACATTGATTTCTCCCTGAACGATAACTTTCATACCATTTTCGGGATTAAAATCTAAAAAGCGATTATTGCCTGCAAACATAACTGCTTGCATCCTCGTATTTTCATCCTTAATGGTAAAATACATATGGCCACGACTATGTCTTTTAAAGTTTGAAATTTCCCCTCGTAACCAACAATTTTGTAATTGAAAATCCTTTTCCATTAACGTCTTAATATGCCGTGTGACTTCTGTGACGGTTAAAACATTTTGCTTTAACATGATAAAAGCCCTCTCCTCATTGCTGATTGGATCGTATTTTCTAATAGCATCGTAATCGTCATTGGGCCGACCCCACCAGGAACAGGGGTAATATAAGAGACGACATTCTTTACATTTTCAAAATCGACATCGCCATAAAGCTTTCCATCGACTCGATTAATACCAACATCAATCACAATCGCATCTTGTTTGACATCGTCAGCTTTAATGATCCGGTCACGTCCAACTGCAACGATCAAGACATCTGCTTTGGTCGTTAATTCTCTAAGGTTACGGGTTTTTGAGTGACAATAAGTAACGGTCGCATTTTTGTTCAATAGTAATTGTCCAACAGGTTTGCCGACAATATTACTGCGCCCAATGACAACAACATGTTTGCCTTCTAAATTAATTTTTGTTTCCTTTAGCATTTCTAAAATACCAAATGGTGTACATGGTAGGAATGTTTCTTCACCAATCATCATTTTCCCAATATTAATTGGATGAAATCCATCGACGTCTTTTTGGGGAGAGATCCGCTCAATCACTTCACGTTCTCTTATTTGTTTAGGTAGTGGGAGTTGTACTAATATTCCATCAATGTCGTTATCATTGTTTAAACGATCAATTTCGACTAATAAAGTTTGTTCCGATGCACTTTCTGGAAGCTCTATTAATTCTGAGTAAATCCCTACTTCTTTACAAGCCTTTTGTTTTGAGCGGACATAGGTTTGTGATGCTGGATCCTCCCCTACTAAGATGACAGCTAACCCTGGTACGATTCCTTTATTTGCTAACGCTTCTACTTTTTCTTTTATCGCCATTTTTTTGTTCTTTGCTATCTTTTTTCCGTCTAGAATCGTGGCTGTCACCTGCTTCACTCCTTTTTTTCTCTATTTATTTAATTCCTCCATTGATTTGGAAAGCACACCATTAATAAATTTCCCGGATTCTTCCCCTCCAAATGCTTTGGCTAACTCAATGGCTTCGTTAAACGTGACATTTTTCGGAATGTCGTCAATATATTGCATTTCATATAAAGCCATTCTTGTAATCGCACGGTCAACATGGCCCATTCGTTCGATTGTCCAGCCGACTAAATTAGCGGAAATAATAGTATCTAATTCTGCTTTATGTTCGACGGTTCCGAAAATCAAATCTTTTAAAAATCCACTCGCTTCTTCTCCTGTATCAAGCACACTTTCTAACGCTTCATTCGGCTCTGATTGAGCCACATCCATTTGGTATAAAGCTTGTGCAGCTCTTAACCTTGCTACTCTACGATTCATATTTTGTCTTTGCTCCTTTAAGCTTGTTTAATACGTTGATAATACCATAGTGGAAAGTGCCTGTCACTTGTCGAAAGAAGGTAGGCAAATCGCCAATTGCCTCTAAGTAACAGCCACCTAAAAAAAACAGTCAAGCTTATACTCTTGACTGTTTCAAAACCGAGCTGAATAAAACACTTTTTTATTTTTCTTCAACAACAGCTTCTGTTGTTTCAAATTGAATGCCAACAACATGAACATTGATCGCATTTAATTGGATAGCCGTCATTGTTTGAAGAGCTTGTTGAATATTCGTTTGAATAAGTTTCGCAACTTCTGGTACAGACACACCATACATAATGACAACTGATACATCAACTAAAATCCCGTCATCATTTAAGTCAACACGTACGCCTTTACCATGATTTTTTCTTCCTAGCTTTTCAGCAACACCTGAGGCAAAATTCCCTCTCATATTGGCGACACCTTCCACTTCAGAAGCCGCAATCCCTGCGATTACTTCAATCACTTCAGGTGAAATTTCTACTTTTCCCAATTCGCTTTTTTGCTCATCTAATTCTAAAATATGATTCTCGTTCATTTTCATTTCCTCCAATCTATTCGATTACTTACTATCTTCCATAATCGCATGTTCTTCTAGGAATTTTGTATTAAAATCCCCAGAAACAAATGTCTCATGATTTAACAGACGGATGTGGAATGGAATCGTTGTATCAATTCCCTCAACTTCAAATTCAGAAAGAGCCCGTTTCATTCTAGCAATAGCCTCTTCTCTTGTCGCCCCGTGAGTAATGACTTTGGCGACCATTGAATCATAAAATGGGGAAATTGTATAACCTGAGTATACCGCAGAATCAATTCGAACACCTAGTCCACCAGGTACTAAATAAGAAGTTACCGTCCCTGGTGAAGGCATAAAGTTCTTTTTCGCATTTTCTGCATTAATCCGACATTCAATCGACCAGCCATTAAACGTTACATCTTCTTGTCTAAACGATAACGGTTTTCCGTTTGCCACATGAATCTGCTCTTTGATTAAATCGATACCGGTCACCATTTCTGTTACTGGATGCTCAACCTGAATGCGAGTATTCATTTCCATAAAATAAAAATCGCCTGTGCGGTGGTCAAAAATAAACTCGATTGTTCCTGCTCCCGTATATTCAACCGCTTCCGCTGCTTTTACAGCTGCATCTCCCATCTCTTTACGTTTCTCTTCTGAAATCGCTGGTGATGGTGTTTCCTCAAGTAGCTTTTGAAGGCGACGTTGAATGCTGCAATCTCTTTCCCCTAAGTGAACCGTATTGCCATGCTCATCGGCAATGACTTGAATTTCAACATGACGAAAATCTTCAATATACTTTTCAATATAAACACCAGGATTTCCAAAGTTGGCTTGAGCTTCTTTTTGAGTAATATTGATGCCCTTTTTTAGTTCTTCAGGATTTTTGGCGACACGAATCCCTTTTCCGCCACCACCGGCTGTTGCTTTAATAATCACAGGATAACCAATTTCGTTTGCCACTTTTAAGCCAGCGTCAACATCTTCTACAATACCATCTGAACCAGGAACAATAGGAACACCAGCTTGGGCCATCGTTTCCCTTGCTACATCCTTTGTCCCCATGCGGCTAATTGCTTGCGGACTCGGGCCAACAAATTTAATATTACACGCTGCACAAATTTCAGCAAAATCAGGGTTTTCAGCTAAAAATCCATAGCCCGGATGAATCGCATCTGACTCTGTTAACGTCGCGACACTCATAATATTAGTGAAATTCAAATAACTTTGGCTAGCAGGTGTTGGTCCTATACAATAAGCCTCGTCCGCGAGTTTAACATGGAGAGCGTCTCTATCTGCTTCTGAGTAGACAGCAACCGTTTCAATATCTAGTTCTTGACATGCTCGAATAATCCGAACGGCAATTTCTCCTCTATTTGCGACTAGTAATTTTTTTATCATGATTACACTCTCCTACTATTATCTTGGTGCTACGACAAATAATGGTTGACCAAACTCTACAAGTTCGCCATTTTCCGCTAAAACTTCAACGATTTTCCCTTTTATTTCTGCTTCAATTTCATTCATCAGCTTCATCGCTTCTACGATACAAACAACCGTATCCTCTGTCACTTGATCTCCAGCTTCAACATAAACCGGTGAATCAGGAGAAGGGGCGGTATAAAAAGTTCCGACCATCGGAGAAGTGATGGTATGCAGATTCTCTTCTTTACTCACGGCACTCTTTACTTGTTCTGATGCTTCCACAGTTTCCGCAACTTCTGCTTCAACCGTCTCTTTTACTTCATGCGAAACGGCTGGCACAAATGAAGTCACTTGAGCTACCTGTCCATTAGAAGGTTTTTTTAAATGGAGCTTCGTACCTTCTTCTTCATAATTAAATTCCTCTAAACCAGATTCATTGACTGCTTTAATTAATTCTTTAATTTCTTTTACAGATAACATATATGTACGCTCCTTTGAAAACGATGTAATTAGTACCTCATAATAGAAGTACATCGCATATTATACCACAAGTTATTTTTCCGATATATCGTTACGTTAAAAACTATTTCGTTATTTAATGTACTTATTCGCTCTCCTAGCAAAAAAACCTCCATTATGTAAATAATGGAGCGAATTTTTATTTGAGCATTTTCTACATAAAACTAGTTTTTGTAGAATGAATGAAGTTATTCTGTTTCTTCTTGACTTTCAACAACCGTTTCAGCTTCTGCTTTTAATAAAGCCTCTTTTTTATACTGACGGAAAATCGGGAACTCTGATAAATTATCAGGAATCTTACCATCTTCTAATAAGATAATCTTTACAATGTCTTTATTTCTTGCCATATGATATCGTTCATCATAACTATTTTCGAGCGTATATTTTTTTAAATTTTGATAATCTTCTTCTTGAATGGAAACGGTGTAAGAGTCCCCATCATTCGCTTCAAAGTGCTGTTCAAATCCAATTTCAAATTCAACAATTTGGATATTATCATTTTTTAAATTTCTCGTTTGCTCCAGAACAGCCTTTGCTCCCTCTGTTAAATCAGTCCATTCCATCATAATCGCTCCTCATAAACATAAGATACATTGTCGTATTATACCATGCCCGAACAGGCAATGCACATTAATTGATAAAACGATGTAAAAAGACTTTCGTTAAGAGGGTTGATACGAGGCCACTTCCACACCAATCAAACCACCATTCCTAAAATCCATTAAAAAAGGATGAAGAGGTTTAATGACCTTCTCATCCTTTTTTTCTTAGCAATTGCTACGAGTGACAGCCTCACCCTTTATTATTTCGTATAATTAACAGCTACTTCTACATTTCTGCCCACTTTTTCACCTGCGATATCCATAATTTTCACAGAATCTTCTCTTGTTAATTCCTCTGCTTGGACATGGATTTCAACCGCACCATCTGACATGAGAACTAAGACATTTTCATACCCGCCATCAATTTGAATCGCTCTTTCTAGTTCTTCTTCTAGTTGAGCTAGTTGCTGAAGTTCCTTTGTTTTATCCAGCGCTAGAGAAACTTCAGATGGACTTGATTCAGGTGAGCTTACTACATTATTATTCTCCTCTTCTGCACGATGACGTGATTCTTGTAAAGACATTTTTTGCATTGCAAAGACATCTGCAGCTTCTGGATTAGCCACTGTGCCTTCCATTTCTTCAGCTTCTTCAAACACTTCAGAAACATTTACAACACTATCTTGTTGATCCGCATCATTAGCTCCATCAGATGGTGCCTCTTCTTGGTCACCATCTGCCTTGTCACCGTCTGCTTCGTCACCTTCTTCTTTATCGGATTCTCCAGCCTCTCTATCATCATTTTCCATACTATCCATTTCCCCAGTATCAACCGCTGCTAGATCACCGCCATTTGCTCCTGGTAAAATATAATAGACGGATAAGACAACGATCAAACTTAACATTGTTAATAACCATACCGTTTGTTTTTTTAGTACCATTATTCATCCTCCTCTATTTTTTTCGGCATTACGGACACTCGATGTGTCGGGACGTCTAATACTCGGCTCACAGCCTCCACTACATAGCTTTTCACTTGAGCATTTTCTACCCCCCTTGCGACAACGAGTACCCCACTAACGCTCGGTTTTTCTGTTTTTACTAATATAGGTTCTTCAGTATCCCCTGTCCGAACGATCACTACTTGTTCGTCCTCAGTAAAGTCTTCTACCTCTCTCGTTCCCCCTTCACGATCTACTTCTTTTGTATTTTGTTGTTTCTGATTTCGATTTCTTTCAAAAATACTTTTTTCAGATTCAGCGAAAGTAATCATTACATCGGTATTACTTACACCAGCAATTTGGTTCAAAATTTCTTTCAATTGATTTTCATAGCGGTTTTCATAATCTTGTATCGAGTTTGGATCTTCAGTCGTTTTTCCAAATGCTTCTTCTGTTTCTTCGTCATTCTCTCTCGGTGGGTCACTATATACCGGCTCGCTCGGTCCAGAACTTAAGTCATTTTCATCATCAGAAATGACCATGTTCGCTAATACCATTAACATTAATCCAACACAGCCTAGAAGTAGCACATAGTGTAAGGGAATTTTTTTCTTCTTATCCTGGGATGGTGGTTGAAAAAGCTTCTTCAACCATTGATTATCCTTTTTTTCCTTCTCACTCAAATTCGCTCGCCCCTCCTTTCCAAACGACTGAAAGTGTTTCTTTTGGAACTTCCCAGCTTTTAACGAGATCTTCTTTAACATCTTCTAATATTGGGTCCTCCGCTTCTTCCACATCTTGCACTTGGCCAAGCGGGGTGCTCGTATCAATTTTGACTAATGCGACCTCCTTTACTTCTGGGAGTTCACCAGACTCCGCGTCTACTATATGGTCAATATGTGCTCTGATAAAAGCAATATCGTCCACAGTAGGGAGCCGGTCCATGAGATGATTCTCTTTCAACTCAAACTCAATTTCTGAAATCTTTAATGAGTAGGACTGTTCCAAGTGTGCATCTACTTGTTCTGTTAAAAGGAAAGCCATCTGTTCTGAAATATATGCAGATTGTCCCAACTCTATTTCTTTTTTTTGCAAATTTATAGATTCTTCTATTGATTTTTCCTGTAATTCACTGTCAGTAGCAATTGTAAAAAGCCATTCGTCAAAATCTTGCGTAAAAATGGAAAATAAGGGCTGTAATAAAACAATTAAAAGTAATAAACCAACAACCATTTTCACATATTTTTGAAATGAATTTTTCGGTAAAATTAGCTCTAATATCGTCGCAAGTAAAATTAACAAAATAATATTCGTCAGCCACTCGATAATAAATGCCACTAGATCCCCTCCTCTCCTTACCGAATCATAAATGATAAATTACTAGCTGATATCATGATCGTAATGGCCAAAAAGAACATTAAACAGACGATAGCTAAAGCAGCAAAAACATAGATAATCGATTTGCCAATAATCGATAAACATTCAATAATCGGACCGCCTCCTAATGGTTGTAATACCGCTGAAGAGAAACTGAAAATGAAGGCTAGTCCTAACACTTTTAAAGCAGGGAAGGCACAGAGAATAAGCAAAATCGCTAATCCGGCAATTCCAACTGTATTTTTTAATAAAAGAGAAGCACTTAAAACCGTATCAGCTGCATCTGTAAACATCCGACCGACAACAGGAACAAAATTACCGGCAATAAATTTGGCCGTACGTACTGTTAACCCATCAGATACCGCAGTGGACGCTCCTTGTACGGAAATTACTCCTAAAAAGACGGTAAGAAAAACTCCTAATGCTCCGACCGCAATCGTCCTTAATAAACCTGCTAATTTTGTCACTTTGTAATGGTCTGTTAATGTACTTACAATATTTAAGACCGTAGATAAAAACAGCAAAGGAAAAACCATATATTGAATAAGTAAACCACTCGTATGAACAAGAAAGATGATTAATGGATGAAACATAGCAGCAGATGTGATGTTTCCAATTGAAGCCATTAAAGCAAGTAATAAAGGCAGCATTGCGACCATAAAATTCGTCATATTGCTAACCGCATACTCCGCATAATCAATCGCTAAGCGAAAACTATTTAAAGCAATAATCATTAAGACTAAATACGTAATCGCATAGGCCACTTTACTAATCGTATGTTGTTCAAAAGCATTTTGTAACGATTGCAAAATCATACAAAATATCGTTAATAGTATTAAGCTTCCAAGTAGCTTCCCACTTACAATTAGTTCATGAAATAAAAACGAACAAGTCCTAATCCCCATTCCTTAAAAGAAAATTGCTTTTCACCAGTTAAAAAATCAAATAAGGAGCCTTTTTGACTCTCTGGTAAATATCCACCATATTCGGTCGATATTTGTTCCCAGTATTGAACAATCTCATCTAAGTTCAATCGTTGCAATTGCTGCTCCACAAAACCTTGCTCATCAAAAGGCACTTGTTCTTGCTTCTGGCCTTCCTCGGCTTTGATATAGTCAGGCGAGAGCGAAAAAGCAGCAAGAGTCATCACCAAAATAAGAAAAAACAGCCGGACTCTCATGTCATTCCCTCCTCCCTTCTTTAAAGTTTGGTTCCCTTTAGGCAGTCGGCAAAAAGGAAATGACCATTTCAATAACCGCCGTTAAAATCGGAATCGCCATAACTAAAATTAACACTTTTCCCGCCAATTCAATTTTAGATGCAATAGCAGCTTGTCCGGCATCTTTCGCAATTTGGGCCCCGAATTCAGCAATATAAGCAATTCCAATAATTTTTAAAATCGTTTGTAAATAAATCATGTTCATATTTGCTTGCTCTGCAATGCTTTGGAGCATCTGAATTACTTTTGCGATTTCATCTATAAGAAACAGGAAGATAAATACACCAACAAAGACCGTCAATAAAAAGGCAAATTGAGGCTTTTGTTCTTTCACAACGAGGGCTAGGAAGGTTGCAATAAGCCCTAGCCCAACAATTTGAATAATGTCAATTGTCATCTCCTCCTATCCTTGGAACAAGAAGACCCCTCTAATTTTTTGGAATAAATCATCGACAATCGTCGCAACCATATATAAAACAACAACAAAGCCAATTAGCGTAACCCAATGGGCCCAGTCTTCTTTCCCCATCTGTTTGAGAACCGTGTGAATCATAGCAACCACAATCCCTATCCCTGCGATTTGAAAAATGGTGTTCACATCATACACCTTTATCTCTCCTTTACTAAAACGACCTAATTGAGACCCATTATAATATTCAGATTTAAGTATTTAGATAAGAACGATAACAACTAAAACCCCACTTAAAAAACCTAAACTCTTAATCATTTTTTCATACTTTGCTTGTTTATCTCGGGCTTCTAACTCTTCTCGTTTTAAATGGGTTAGCACTAATTGAATTTGTTTTTTTTGCTGTTCATGATCTTGTTGCCCAAGTGTCGCTCCAAATTGTTTCATGATTTCCTTCTCCGTCTCTAATAAAGCGGTATTCGGCCAAACCTCATCCAAGCTCTGTTCCCAAGCTAAGTAGGCTGAGTCTTCCTTTGCCAAAAGTTTATTAGCAAAGGCTTCATAAAAAGAAGAGATTGGATTTGGAATTTGTTTAGCTATATTTGAACAAGCTTCAGATAGTGGGGTTAACCCATAGAGCATTTCTGCTTCTAACGATTGCATCGCTGACATGAGCTGTCTAATCTGTCTTGGCCTTTCACTTAGCCGCCTGGCATATTCAAACCCAACAAAAGTAGTTGTTAATAAAATGAGGACAGCCCCTAACAACTTCACCTTATGCCTCTCCCTTCTTGCCATTGAAAACGTTCGACTCTACGAATGACCCCAGGTTTTGTTGACTTCGTTAATTCAATAAAGCGTTCAAATACACCAAGTTCTATTAACCCTTTTAAAGCTGGCCTTCGTTTTAAATCATGTACGGAGTGTCCATGTGCTGTCGTAATCACTTTTACTCCGGCATACATCGCTTCTTCAATAGCAATACGATCTTCTTCTCGCCCAATCTCATCGACGATAATGACATCTGGACTCATCGTTCGTATGAGCATCATCATTCCTTCCACTTTTGGACAACCATCTAAAACATCAACACGATCCCCTAAACGATGCTGAGGTACTCCTTTTACAGAAGCAGCAATCTCTGAACGCTCATCCACAATGCCTACTTTTAATGGCTGAATTCCCTTTTTCCGATCGCCTTCACTAATCAGCCTTGCTATATCTCGTAAAAGCGTGGTTTTTCCCGTTTGCGGCGGCCCAATGATTAATGTATTCAACCACTCTTTTTCAAAAATTTGCGAAATAAGCTTATCCGCTACTCCAATCGTTTGCCTTGCCACTCGGATATTGTAAGAACTAATTTCCTTTAGTGTTTTGACTTGTCCCTTTTCGAGAATAACCTTGCCACTCAAACCAACACGGTGGCCTCCGCGGATAGTAATATACCCCCTTTTTAACTCTTCTTCAAAAGCATAAAAGGAATAATGGCTCAGCTGATTCAAAATAAATTGCCCATCCTCAGGACGAATTCGATACATATGGTTATCATTTTCCGGATAAAAAGGTCTTCCCTCTGCAATTACTTCTAATGGTCTTCCTACCCTGACTCGAATCTCTTCCACTTTATCGATTAAAGAAGACGGCATACTTTTTATTAACGTTCTAATCGACTCTGGCAAAACAGCCATAATTTCTGGTTTCATTGGGTATCCTCCTATTTGCGAATGCCAATTAGAATTAACATGACACCTGCCCCAATAAATAAAAATTTCGAAAAAGATAGTTTATCGGACATGCCAACTAATCCTACGACAACCGATAAAATAAAAATCGTCGGTCCAATGATAGCTAAAACCGCATTTACTCCTATCGCTTTTTCAATAGAATTAAGCTTCAGCATTAACATCGCGGCACTTATTTCTATCAAGCCAGATAAAACGCGAAAACCTACCATAATAATTAAAGCTAGTTCAATCGATACAAACCACGATTTCATTCTTTCACCTCAAGTACTAGAAGGAGAACAACTCCCATTCAAAAGTCGATTGAACCGACAAGAACAATCATTTAGTCCTTTAATGACTATCATGACTCCTTTGCTCCATCCTTTTTCGACCTTGCGGAATGTCCAAACTTCTTTTCTATTAACAGCAATTGGCTTTATACAAAGTTATGTAAGAAAGGACGAGTTCAGAACATATTCACTGAAAGAATTAGAGAAGGTTATAGAAGGGTGCTTACTTAGAGAACGATATAATATGGGATTGGTAACATAAGGAGAGAGAGGAGAGTGGGGTTAGAATGCTTATTGAATCAAAAAGCCACAAAGAATGCGGAAGCCCTTAGCTCGCAATTTAATTCGACAAACACCTGCCACTTGTCGCACTTATGCTTGTCGCACTTAAACTTTTTGTACTTAACGAAAATCACGCTACATTAGCATTACAAGTACAAAACAAAAAAGGCTCCCAAAAGCTATAAAAACAACTTTTTGGAAAGCCTTTTTTCAAAAATGCTTACTTATTATGCACGAGATACGTAACTTGAGCTACGTGTATCGATAATCAGAACATCACCTTGGTTAATAAAGAAAGGAACTTGAACAATTAAACCTGTTTCTAATGTGGCTGGTTTTGTTCCACCTGAAGCTGTATCCCCTTTAATTCCTGGTTCTGTTTCCGTTACTTCTAATTCAACCGTATTTGGAACTTCCACACCAAGCGTTTCGCCTTGGTAGCTCATGATTTGAACTTCCATATTTTCTTTTAAAAACTTTAGTTCATGTTCAATTTGAGCTGTTTGAAGCTCCAATTGCTCATAAGATTGGTTGTCCATAAATGTATGTGTATCTCCACTTGCATAAAGGTAAGCCATACGACGGTTTTCAATATGAGCTTTTGACACTTTTTCACCGGCACGGAATGTTTTCTCTTGAACAGAACCTGTGCGAAGATTACGAAGTTTGGAACGAACAAATGCCGCACCTTTACCTGGTTTTACATGTTGGAATTCCATCACTTGCCAAATTCCATTGTCCACTTCAATTGTTAAGCCTGTTTTAAAATCATTTACTGAAATCATTTCAATTCCTCCATCTTTCCCTCTGCCTATACGCAGAGCAAAGTCACAATCAATACTATACCATAGCTTTCATGAAGAATCTTCTTTTTTATGATAAAGAAATCATGTTGCCCTTTTCTACCCCATTAGTACTTAACCCTTCTGAGTCTATAAAGAAAAGAACTTATCCCCTACCTATTAATGCTATATTTTATCCAAGGGTAATTAGCTCTTTTGGTGAAGAAGTAAAGGATTCATTTCCATCCTTTGTAATCAAGATATCATCTTCAATTCTTGTACCACCGACATTTGGAATGTAAATACCCGGTTCAACTGTTACGACCATACCTGGCTCAAGTACGATATCTGATTTAAATGAAAGTCCTGGTGCTTCATGTACTTCCATTCCTAAACCATGTCCAGTTGAATGTCCAAAGTACTCACCATACCCTTGTTCTTTAATATAATCTCGTGTTAGAGCGTCACCTTCAATCCCTGTAATTCCTGCTTTGATGCCCTCCATCCCCAATTTCTGAGCATAAAAAACGGTCTCATAAATTTGACGAAGCTCATCACTGATTTCACCGATAGCAAGCGTTCTCGTGATGTCTGAGCAGTAGCCCTTATAATAAGCACCATAATCTAAGGTAACAAGTTCTCCAGTTTCAATGACTTTTTCACTTGCAACTCCGTGCGGAAGAGCAGAGCGATGACCTGAGGCCACGATAATATCAAAGGAAGAGCTGATCGCTCCCTGTTTTCTCATAAAGAATTCTAATTCATTCGATACATCAATTTCCTTCACACCTGGTTTAATATACGTCAAAATATGCTCAAAAGCCGCATCCGCAATTTGAGCCGCTTCCTTCATTATTTTGATTTCTTCTTCATCTTTATACATACGTAATGATTCCACCAATCCACCAACTGGAACTAACTTGGCTGATGAAATGGCTTCTTTATAAGCTTCAAAAGAAGAGTAAGTTACGTGTGCTTTCTCAAACCCAACAGACTTAGCACCGATTCGTTCAATTTGTTTCGCTAATTCTTCTGTAATTGGTCCTGTATGCTGGATAATTTCAAAGCCTTTTGCCTGTTCCTTTGCTTGCTCAACATAACGAAAATCTGTAATAAAAACCGCTTCTTTTTCAGAAATTAAAGCAATTCCAGCCGAACCACTAAATCCTGTCATATAACGTCGATTCACTCCACTTGCTACGACTAACGCATCAATTTGATTTTCAGCTAATTTACCTCTTAAAGCTTCAATTCTTTTCATGATTCATTTTCCCCTTCCACTAGAGCGATTAAGGCTAAATGATACCCTTTAAAACCTAATCCAACAATTTGCCCTACGGTAACAGGTGCCGTCACTGAATGATGTCGGAACGCTTCTCTAGTATGCACATTCGAAATATGAACCTCAATTGTTGGATAACTCACAGAAGCAATCGCATCTCGAATTGCATAGCTATAATGAGTAAAAGCACCTGGGTTTATAATTAACCCATTTACATCCTCGGCATATTCATGAATCCAATCAATGATTTGTCCTTCATGATTAGACTGTTTAAAAATAAGCTGACAACCGAGCTCTTGAGCCTTCACTTGTAACTGCTGTTCCAAATCAGTTAATGTCGCATGACCATATACACCTGGCTCTCTTAAACCGAGTCGATTTAAATTTGGGCCATTTAAGACTAGATACGTTTTCAAAAGATTCACCGCCTTTTAACTATGTACAATCTTTATTATTGTATCATAATAAACGGCTCTATAACGCAATATCACGAAAAATTGACACTATTCATAATTAAAGGATTCACGTTGCATCCTTGTCCATTTAATAAAGGATTACCCTCTTTTTTGTTCAGCATATTCATACGAAATCGAATACCCGATAAAGAGCCCGTAAAGAACAAACAGACAAAGAGAAGTAACAATCGTATTTGAATCTAAATTTTGAACCGTTTTTAACCCAGGGAATAGTGGATTGAGAATATAAAAGAGCAGAACCCACAATAACAAACCAAATCCAACCCCTGCCCATAATGATTTCATCCGCTGTAATGTCGCTTTATAAAGAAAGGCAATTCCAATGGAAAGGATCATAATGACGCCAATTCCAACTAACTGTCCGATATATGTATCCTTCCAATCAGCTAAAGCCCAAGGCATTAAGATCAAGGCTGGCCCGACTCGAATAAAATTAAAAAAGAAGGAGAAATACCAGATGCTAGCCCAGATCAGCCCCCCAAATAAACCGATAACAACGACTTTTGTATTAAAAGACATTTGTTTTTCTTGCTCATTTTGTTCTAACTGCTTTTTAGCCATTCTACTCACCTCAACTTTAGTATATCCAGAAGTCTTTTTTTCTCATCCAATAATTTTCCTAAAGAAAATATTCTACAACAGCATAGATAAAAGGATAATCTTTTTATCTGTCGAATATCTTTAATATAAAGCCTGAATGCTCAGCCTTAAATAAGCACTTATTCGTTTAGGCCTAACCTGTTTATTTTGGGAAACTAATGGGTAAATTTATATTAATAGAATTATTACGTATGTCAGGTTATGCTTATGGTAAACTGATAACATATTTAATCTAGCTACGCCTGTTAGAAGCTCGAGAAAAATCGGTCGTCTTTATGAAGACAAAAAGCGTCTTCAACAGCCGCCCTTGCCCACAGGATGTGGGTACAAGGCGTTGCGGCAGGATGGTGCGAACTTAGCGTTGAACCTTGATATTCTCACTTCTGCCCAAACAGGCTTCGCTTTATATTTAATCTAGCTACGCCTGTTAGAAGTTCGAGAAAAATCGGTCGTCTTTATGAAGACAAAAAGCGTCTTCAACAGCCGCCCTGTATTTTTTCTCACTTCTGCCCAAACAGGCTTCGCTTTATAACATAAATGGAGGTGAACAAAAAATGCACCGTGCTTTACAAATTGCGGTTCCTATCATTATTGTTCTTGCAGTCATCGGTCTTAGTCATCAAATTGTCACAAATCCTCTTGGTTTATTAAGAACCTTACTTTTTATCGCTCTTTTTATTGGCGGCATTTTCCTTGTTTATCGTTTATTTATGATGAGACGTTATGGCACATCCTTTATTCCTAAAAAACAAGGGCCGACAAGAAAACAACTTCAAAAAGCGAAAAGGACTAGTACGGTTCAAAAAAATGGTTCTGCCAAATCTTCCTTTAGAAATAGCGGGCGTCAAACTACAAATTCAACGATCACCCCTATTAAGAAAAAAACAACGAAGTCAACAGCTAATCGAAAAAGGGAACATAATCTCACCGTCATTGAAGGAAAGAAAAATAAAAAGAAAAATCGAGCCTTATTTTAAATACAAAAACCGACTGAGCTTTTTCAGTCGGTTTTTTGTATTTAGCTAGCTTCATTTAACTAAGACCATTTTTGTAAAAATTTCGTTGTTTTTTGGCGTCCTAATTGAACAAGCTCTTCTTTTTCTTCCTCTGATATGGAAAAATTCGTCGCCTTGATATCTTGATTAATCGGAATAAAAATAATATCTTTCGCTTCTTCAGCCTCAATATATCTTGTATCATGAGCATTAATTATCGTTTCAAATAACGCTCTATACATCCCTAAGGCGTTTTTAATTTCATTTGGAGGTATTTGATTGATGTTAGGCGTTAATTTAAAGCCAATAACAGGTCTTCGCCTTTTTTTCGTTTTTTATCAACAAAAAGCCAAAGTGGAAAATTACTTAGCAATCCTCCATCAACGATATAGGAAAACTGACCACGATTTCTACGATCATATAATTTAACAGGTTCAAAAAAGAAAGGAATGCTACAGCTCATCCGAACAGCTCTCGCCACTGAAAATTTTTCAGGTAATATTCCAAACTGTGGTAAATCATCGGGTAAAACTAAAATTCTCCCTCTCGTTAAATCAGAGGCGACAATTTTAATAGATCCTTTTGGTAAATCAGCAAAAGTCGAAACTCCCTTTGCTTCTAAAGCCGTCCTGAGCCACGCCTCCAATTCATCTCCTTTATAAAGCCCTAATTTAAAATACATGTGAAGCCATTTGGCAACCGTAAATGGAAGCCATGACATTCTCTCATCTTTAAAAACTTCTATATTTAAAGTATCTAAAATTTCGAATAAATCTGCACTTGTATAACCAGCTTTAATTAACGCTGCGACAATTGCCCCAGCACTCGTTCCTGCTACACGTTCAAACTCCATCGATTTTTCTTCCATCACTTGAAGAGCACCAACAAAAGAAAAAGCCTTTACACCACCACCAGCAAAAACACCATCAATTTTCATCATCCGCCCTCCTCACTATTAGCCTATGAGCGTTCTTAAAGAAGTTGATAATAAAAAGTGAATCTCGCAGTGAATTTCATTTGATTACATCGCTGGTCAGACAGGTTCATTCAAGTAAAAATGAATCTTCTAGATAGTTATCTGTTCTACAAAGAGTACACTTCTTCCTTTAAAACAAATAGAAAAACCCCACTAAGGGGGTTAATTCACTTCTTCATTTTTCTTTTGAATTTCTTGAAGCTGGACGAGACGTTCTTTGTCTTCTTGGAAAAATTGAACAAGATCGCCAATCCGATCAATTGCATCCCAACTAAGATGATGTTCAATTCCTTCAACATCCTGATAAATGACTTGTTCATTAACACCGATCAATTTCAGAAAATCCTCTAAAAGTTCATGACGATAAACAAGCCGTTTGCCTATCTTTTTCCCTTTTGCGGTTAAAATTAGGCCACGATAACGTTCATATACTAAATAATCACTTTTATCTAATTTTTGTACCATTTTCGTTACAGATGAAGGATGAACCTCCAATGCCTCTGCGATATCAGATACTCGAGCATATCCTTTCTCCTCAATCAATAAATAAATTCTTTCTAAATAATCTTCCATACTAGGTGTTGGCATAGGGTCCCCTCCAATATTCAAAGCCAGGTAAATCTGAAATCAGTTCTTTTATAATATGGTCCATATTAATGGTTGCAACATCTACGAATCACTAATTTCCCCGTCCATCTAAACAAACATCTTCTCTATTCTACTACAAACCACTCATTAACGACAACGGATATTCACAATCATTTATCGGTTTGATAGAAAATATCCTAAAATACAATCATCTCTCAAAACTCATGTAAAATATTCGATCTTGGATTCAGGGAAAAATTGGTCGATATAGCTTTGAATTTTTTCCTTTAATTCATTCGCTGCCTCTGTTTGATATACATATTTCCCTCTCCCATATTTCCCCCATTTATATTTCCTTTCCTCCTCATTCATTTCAAGTTTTGATTTTGGATACCTTTTCTGAATAATATTTTTTGCTGTTTTGGTAAATCGGTGTTGAATTAATTCAAACGTTAAATCCGTCCTTGCATAAGGAGGAAGCTCAGCGTCAAGTCGCTCAAAAAGCTCTAGATACCCCTTTTCCCACCCTTCGTATATATAAAGGGGGGCAATAATAAACCCTAGCGGATAATTGGCTTTAGCCACCTTCCCTGCTGCCTCGATTCTTTCTAAAAAAGACGAAGTGCCCGGTTCAAATTTTTTGATTACATAATCAGAATTAACACTAAAACGAAAACGTGTATGTCCGTTATGTTTGGCATCTAACAAATGATCAACATGATGGAATTTTGTTACAAATCGTAAACGACCATATTCTTGTTCCCCCATATATTCAATTGTTTTTTTCAATGAATGAGTCAAATGGTCAATTCCAACGATATCAGATGTACAGGCTGCTTCAAACCTTGTGATTTCGGGTGCTCGTTCCTTTATATAAGCATCAGCTGCCTCAAAAATATCTTCTAAATTTACATAAGTTCGGATATAAGGTTTATTCCCTAAAGTCGTTTGCAAATAGCAATAATGACAATGACCCATACACCCCGTCGCCAAAGGAATCGCATATTCAGCCGACGGTTTTGACGTATCGAATTTCAATGTTTTTCTTATTCCAATCACAAGCGTCGATTTCGCATTTCGATACTGTTGAAGTTCTGTTTCACCAGGGATATTACGAACTTGATTATGTGAGGTTGTTGTTCTAATCTCGATACCCATTTTTTCAAATTTATCTTTTAACGTTCGAGCAAGTGGGTATTCTAATGCTTGTGGTTCAATATAAACAAGCTGTGGCGTAAATGGTTTCATCATCTGCCTCCTTTTTTTACTTAGGATGCACATTTCCACCAGGTTCACTATTCCTTAATTTAGTAAGCCTTGTTCCCTATGAACGATTTCATGTTTTTTGGTTAATTACAAAGATTCGAGGAAAATCATTTGACATTTTTTTTCGGGAATGTTCTGATTATGAAGAGTAAATGGTTGGAGGTAATGAAAATGGAATATGTAATTGACAATGGACAACTAATATTAGCAGAAGAGGCAAAAATTGATCGAAATGATCGTGGTTATCACTTTGGAGATGGGCTTTATGAAGTGATCCGCATTTATGATGGAAAACCTTTTACAATGACAATGCACTTAGACAGATTTGCTGCGAGTGCCAAAAAACTCGACATGTCACTCCCAATGACAATGGACCAATTAGAATCATTATTAGAGCAATTAATTGAAAAAAATCAATTGGAAGACGGCATCGTTTATGTTCAAATGACACGAGGTGTAAGCCAACGTAACCATCTGTATAGCCGTTCTGAAACAGCGGTGATTACGGGATACTCTCAAGAAATGCCAGCTAAAAAAGAACTGCTTAAAAATGGAATTGACGTATGGGTCACCGACGACATTCGCTGGTTACGTTGTGACATTAAAACCATTAACCTTTTAGGAAATGTAATGGCAAAACGCGAAGCCGCAGATCATGATTGCCATGAAGCTGTGATGCATCGAGACGGCATGGTGACAGAAGGCTCTTCATCAAATTTATTTTTAATTAAAGACAATATATTATATACGCACCCTGCAACAAACCTAATCTTAAACGGCATTACCAGACAAGTCGTGATTCAAATCGCAAAAGAGTTAGGTTATGAAGTCATTGAAGAAGCTTTCCCAAAAGACGTCATTGAGCATGCTGATGAAGCTTTTATTACAAGTACAACATCAGAAGTAACACCTATTAAACAATTCAAAGGCCAAGTCGAAGCTTCATTAGAAATAGGACCAATTACACGACAGCTTCAAGAAGCATTTGAACAAAGAAAATAATGAAACGTTAACATTCAAATCAAAACACAAGCGGCCAGAAATGCCCTTGTGTTTTTTGTTATGCTCCATCATCAAACATTTCCATATATACAAAACGAGCCTATCCATCGATAAGCTCGTTACTTAACTTTTATCATTTCCCGACAGAAGACTCCCCCTTCAATCGTGTGAAGGGAGAAGCCCAACGATAAGGGGGAGATGAATGTCGGTTGGTGGTAGCCAAAGAGATTCTTGTTAGGGTATAATGAGAACATACATTCCTATCGGAGGTGAAAACAATGCTCATCCACAAAGCGTACAAATTTCGTCTCTATCCAAGCAAAGAACAAGAAACCCTGATTGCCAAAACCATCGGCTGTTCTCGTTTTGTATTCAATCGCTTTTTAGGGCAATGGAACGATACTTATCAAAAAACAGGCAAAGGGTTAACGTATTCTTCTTGTTCGGCCCAATTAACCCAACTAAAAAAGGAATTCGTATGGCTAAAAGAAGTGGATAGCATTGCCCTTCAATCCTCCCTGAAAAATCTTGCCGATTCCTTTACTCGATTCTTCAAGAAACAAAATAAAGCGCCACGCTTCAAATCAAAAAAGAATCAGGTACAATCCTACACCACGAAAGAAACAAATAGCAACATGGCCATAGTAGATAACAAAATCAAATTGCCGAAACTAGGGTATGTTTGCTTGGCTAAAAGTCGTGACGTACATGGTCGTATCCTTCGTGCGACGGTTAGACGAAATCCTAGTGGGAAATATTTTGTATTCATTCTTGCCGAAACAGACGTACAGCCCTTGAAGAAAACGGAATCATCTATCGGTATAGATTTAGGCATCACGGACTTTGCGGTTTTTTCGGATGGTCACAAGATGGACAATCATACGTTCACAGCCAAAATGGAAAAGAAATTAAGACGTGAACAGCGAAAACTTTCAAGACGTGCGTTACATGCTAAAAATAAGGGTATTCATCTATTTGATGCCCAAAACTATCAGAAGCAAAAACGCAAAGTGGCTAGATTGCACGAAAGAGTCAGGAACCAACGAGACGATTTCCTTCACAAGTTAAGTACAGACATCATCAAAAACCACGATGTGATCTGTATCGAAGATTTGAACACCAAAGGAATGTTGCGTAATCATAAATTAGCCAAATCCATCTCGGATGTATCCTGGTCTGCCTTTGTATCGAAATTAGAATACAAAGCGAAATGGTATGGGAAAACCATTGTGAAAATAAGCAGGTGGTTTCCATCTAGTCAAATCTGTTC
>NZ_ALPT02000020.1 GCF_000292245.2 Alkalihalobacillus alcalophilus ATCC 27647 = CGMCC 1.3604
TAATGGATACAAAGAACTTTCCGCTTGGATTTCGTCTGACTGTAGCGCTCAGAATACGCCCTTCAACCTCACGACTTTTGGCCAAGCGAACATACCCTAGTTTCGGCAATTTAATTTTGTTGTCTACTATGGCAATGTTGCTATTTGTTTCTTTCGTGGTGTAGGATTGTACCTGATTCTTTTTTGATTTGAAGCGTGGCGCTTTATTTTGTTTCTTGAAGAATCGAGTATAGGAATCGGCAAGATTTTTCAGGGAGGATTGAAGGGCAATGCTATCCACTTCTTTTAGCCATACGAATTCCTTTTTTAGTTGGGTTAATTGGGCCGAACAAGAAGAATACGTTAATCCTTTGCCTGTTTCTTGGTAGGTATCGTTCCATTGCCCTAAAAAGCGATTGAATACGAAACGAGAACAGCCGATGGTTTTGGCAATCAGGGTTTCTTGTTCTTTGGTTGGGTAGAGACGAAATTTGTACGCTTTGTTGATGAGCATTGTTTTCACCCCTCCAATAGGAATGTATGTTCTTATTATACTCTAACAAGAATCTCTTTGGCTACCGCCAACCGCCATTCATCTCCCCCTTATCGTTGGGCTTCTCCCTTCACACGATTGAAGAGGGAGTCTTCTGTCGGGAAATGATAAAAACCGTTTCGCTCGTTTGAACTTCAATCTCCTTTAACTTTTAGACAAAACAAACCATCCTATAAGGTATAATATTACCTCATAGGATGGCAGTTTGGAATGATTATCTAACTTACCTTATTTATGAACGCAATGTTGCCCCTGTTTCAGCTAGGGCATTTAATACTTCTTCATGCTTTTCTGTCACTTCTTCATCGGTTAATGTGCGTTCCGGATCTAAATAAGTTAACGAGAAAGCAAGTGATTTTTTTCCGTCCTCTAGGTGTTCACCTTGGTATAAGTCAAAAAGACGAAGGCCTTTCAACAACTCCCCACCAGCTGAAACGATAGTGTTTTCTAACTCGGATGCTAATACCTTTTCATCCACTACAAGGGCGATGTCACGGACAATCGCTGGGAATCTAGGTAGCGTTTGATAAGTAACCGTTTCTGGCTCAACATTTAGCAATGAGACTAAATCAAGTTGTCCAACATAAATCTCTTTTAAATATTGTTCTTTTGCTGTTTTTGGATGAACTTGTCCGATGTAGCCAATCTCTTTTCCTGCTAATTCAATAATAGCTGTTCGCCCTGGATGTAAGTCTGGTTTTTGACCTAACTTAAATTGAAGCTTTGAGCTTAGCCCTAACTCTGCAGCTAAACCTTCCACAATCCCTTTTAAAACATAAAAATCGACCGCTTTCTTTTCACCTTGCCAACTATGCTCATGCCATAAACCGTTAACGGAGAGTGCCAACATCTCATTTTCAACCGGTTGTTTTGTAATCGTTGCTTCATCTGTTTTAAAAATCGAGCCTATTTCAAAAATAGCAATGTCATGATTTTTACGATTTAAATTGTAACGAACGACATCAAATAAATGTGGAATTAAACTTGTTCTCATTGTACTCCGTTCATCACTCATCGGCATCGCTAAACGAACAAGGTGATCATTCTCTTCCTCAGCAAAACCTTTTGCTTTCGTAGGACTTGTTAATGAGTAAGTGATGACCTCATTTAAACCAGCCCCTTCTAAATAACGGCGAACACGACGGCGTTTTGATTGATATTCAGACAATTGCCCTTGAGTTGTCGTCGAATCAGGCAATGTTGTCGGGATATTGTCATATCCGTAAATACGGGCCACTTCCTCATATAAATCTTCCGCAATTTGAATGTCACTACGGCGTGTTGGTCCCGTTACGATGAACGTATCTCCATTCACTTCAAAATCAAAACGTAATTGCTTCAAAATATTGGCGACTTCGGCTTGGTTCACAGCTAAACCGAGTCGATTATTTAATTCAGTTAACTCAAGCTTAATTTTAGGTTCTTCAATCGATAAATGATCAACTTCAACGATTTCCTCAGAAATTTGACCACCAGCAAGCTCTTGAATTAAAGTCGCGGCTCTTTTCGCTGCTTCACGAACTCGTTTTTTATCTACGCCTTTTTCAAAACGTGCACTTGAATCACTACGTAAGCCTAAATCTTTTGATGTTTTTCGCACGCTAGTAGGGTTAAAATAAGCAGCCTCTAATAAGATTGTTGTCGTATCATCTTGTACTTCAGAGTTTTTGCCACCCATGACACCTGCAATCGCCATTGGTTCTATCCCATTTGTAATTACTAAATGGTCCTCTGATAAAGTACGCTCCACCCCGTCTAGAGAAAGCATTTTCTCTTCTTCTTTTGCTTTACGAACGACTACTTCTTTTGAGCCAAAACGGTCATAATCAAAAGCATGGAGTGGTTGACCATATTCAAGTAAAACATAGTTGGTTACGTCCACGACATTACTAATTGGACGAATACCCGCTGCCATTAAACGGTTTTGTAACCAAAGTGGTGATTTCCCAACTTTGACGTCTTTAATCACAATCGCCCCATAATATGGATTAGCGTCCGTATCCTCAATAGTCACTTCAACATCATTTGATTTTGAAGTAGTTGTATTAATGGATAAATCCACTTGTGGCAATTGAACAGGAAGATTGTATAAGGATGATACTTCATAAGCGACCCCAAGCATATTTAAACAATCAGAGCGATTTGGTGTTAAATCTAGCTCTAACACATGATCATCTAAATTCAAGTGAGAAATGGCATCCGTTCCAACTGGTACCTCATCTTGAAAAACATAAATACCTTCCTCAAATTCCTTTTGAACGAGTTTCCCATCAATACCTAACTCTTGCAGAGAACAAATCATCCCCATGGAAACTTCGCCACGAAGCTTTGCTTTTTTAATTTTGAAGTTCCCTGGCAAAACAGCTCCAACTTTTGCAACAATCACATATTGACCAGCTGCCACATTTCGGGCTCCACAGACGATTTGAACGATTTCATCCCCACCAATATCGACTTTACAAACATTTAATTTATCAGCGTTTGGATGCTGCTGACATTCTTTTACATAACCAACAACAATCCCACTTACTCCTTTATTCAATTCATGAATAAAGTCAATTTCGATTCCACCACGAGTCATTTTTTCGGCGATTTGGGCCGCTGTTACTTCCGATAGATCAACATATTCCTGTAACCATTTATATGAAACTAACATTGTTCTCCTCCTTATGCTCCGGTAAATTGGGCTAAAAATCTCATGTCATTTGTATAGAAGTGACGGATATCATCAATGTCATATTTCAACATCGCTAAACGCTCGACTCCCATTCCAAAGGCAAAGCCACTATATTTCTTCGGATCAAATCCACTCATTTCAAGTACCCGAGGATGAACCATACCGGCACCAAGTACTTCAATCCACCCTGTCTGTTTACAAACACGACAGCCTTTTCCATGACACATTCCACAAGAAACATCAACTTCAACCGAAGGCTCAGTAAAAGGGAAGTAACTTGGTCGTAAACGAATTTCGCGATCTGTTCCAAAGAATGATTTGACAAATGAGTCTAACACTCCTTTTAAATCACTCATTCGAACCTTTTCATCAACGAATAATCCTTCAATTTGCATAAATTGGTGCGAATGGGTCGCATCATCATCATCACGACGGAATACTTTTCCTGGACAAATGACTTTAACAGGTCCTTTTCCTTTATGTTTTTCCATCGTTCTTGCTTGAACAGGTGATGTATGAGTTCTTAAGAGGAGCTCTTCTGTAAAATAGAACGAATCCTGCATATCACGTGCTGGATGGTCTTTTGGTAAGTTTAAAGCTTCAAAGTTATAATAATCCACTTCGACTTCCGGTCCCTCTGCAACAGTGAAACCTAAGCCAATAAAGGCATCCTCAACCTCTTCAACAACAGCTGTTAATGGGTGTTTTGTTCCTCTTTGAACAGGGCGTCCTGGTAAAGTAACATCTATACTTTCTGCTGCAAGCTTTGCTTCTACTTCAGCGTCATCAAAAAGTTGCTCTTTTTTATCAATTTCCTGCTTAATCGCATCACGCACTTCGTTGGCTACTTGGCCAATAACTGGGCGTTCCTCAGCAGATAATTTTCCCATTCCTCTTAAAACTTCCGTAATCGGACCTTTTTTTCCTAAATAAGCAACTCTTACTTCTTGTAACGCTTTTTTGTCTGAAGCCGCTGCTACTTTAGCAAGAGCCTCAACACGTAATTCCTCTAAACGTTCACGCATTCCCAATTCCTCCTTTGATATAAAGCGAAGCCTGTTTGTTCAGAAGCGAGAAAAAATAAGAACAGCTGATGAAGACGCTTTTTGTCTTCATTCAGATGGGCGATTTTTCTCGAGCTTCTAACAGGCGTAGCTGGATTAATATAAAGCGAAGTCCGTTTGACCAGAAGCGAGAAAAAATTAGGGTCGGCTTCTGAAGTCGCTTTTTGACTTCATAAGACGAACCGATTTTTCTCGAGCTTCTAACGGACGTAGCTGGATTAATATAAAGCGAAGTCCGTTTGACCAGAAGCGAGAAAAAATTAGGGTCGTCTTATGAAGTCGCTTTTTGACTTCATAAGACGAACCGATTTTTCTCGAGCTTCTAACGGACGTAGCTGGATTAATATAAAGCGAAGCCTGTTCGGTCAGAAGCGAGAAAACTAAAGATCAACGCTAAGTTCGCGACGTCCTCTCGCAACGCCTTGTACCCACGTCCTGTGGGCAAGAACAGCTGATGAAGACGCTTTTTGTCTTCATTCAGATGGGCGATTTTTCTCGAGCTTCTAACAAACTCCGCTCATTTTGCTGAAACTTAGTAAGCCTTTTCTGCATAGAAAAGAGCCACCATCCCTCACTAGAAAGGGACGATGGCTCGCGGTACCACCCTTATTTATAAGCATCAAAAAGAAGCCTATACACTTCATTATCATAACGAATCTTCATCCGTAACACTTTAATAAGAAATTTACTTTCCTATGTTCCAGCGTCTGCTCCAGAGCGAATTCAAATACTCTCACCTAAGGAATGCTTTCAGTCTATGACATTCCCTCCCTATTAGGCAGTGGTTATCTTACTACTCTCTTTCTTTGCATTTAGCCATTTTCAGTTGTTTCTATTATATTGAAACTTCCACCTTGTTGCAACAAGGAAATATAAATATTGCCTCGCTTTAGCATTATGAACGGATCGCTTTTAAATAATACATTAGAATTCCTGAGGCAACCGCTACATTTAAAGATTCAGCTTGTCCAAAAATCGGGATATAAATATTTTGATCACACTCTGCTAATATACTCTTTTCGACCCCTTGCCCTTCATTGCCAACAATTAAGGCAAATTGAGCTTGAGATTCAACCGCCGTATAGGAGCTTGCTTTCTCTAATGCTGTTCCGAACACAGGAATACCTGCTGCTTTAAACTTTGGGATGAGCTCGAGAATATTCCCTTTAATAATTGGTATATGGAAAAGAGCACCTTGAGTTGCCCGAACAACTTTTCCATTATACAAATCAACACTACCTTCACCAAGTACAATACCTGTTAAACCAGCCGCTTCAGCTGTTCGGATCATTGTTCCAATATTTCCAGGGTCTTGAACCCGATCAATCAGTAACCATTGACCTGTTGTCGCAATTTGCTCTGGCCATGTAGGCATTTGAACAATTGCCACAACTCCTTGTGGTGTATCCATCTCACTTAATTCTTTCAATACTTGCTCTGTCACAATGATAAATTTTTTTCGTTCAATCTGCCATTGACTTTCGATTTTATCTTCATTTGTCACCAAAATGGCCTCAAATTTTAATTTAGCTTTTAAAGCTTCTTCAATTAAATGGAACCCTTCTAACAAAAATTGTCCTGACTTATCCCGACCTTTTTTCGTTAAAAGTTTTTTCCAATTTTTAACTTGTTCGTTTTTAACTGATTCTATTCGTTTCATCCCTAAATTGCTCCTTTATCCTCTATCCATTCATCATACCTATTTTTTTACTCATAATCCAGTCTCGATTGGACAAACTAACGGTGCGACTTTAACAATACAATGGAAAAGGAGAACAATAAAAATGAGCTTTAATTTACGAGGTGCCATTATGGCCAATATTAAAGGAAGTTCCGAACAAGATGTTGAAGCAACAATAGTCGATGCAATCCAAAAAGGGGAGGAAAAAATGCTCCCTGGTCTTGGAGTGCTATTTGAAGTATATTGGCAACAAGCTGACGAACAACAAAAAGATGAGCTATGTCAACAAATTAGTCAAGGCTTGCAATAAAAAGCTCAAATTTTAAAATGTATGTGTAAATCTACATCCCCAAAAAAGGTGGGACCGTTAAACTGGCCCACCTTTTATTGCACAATACTTTTCCATATGTATTCAAGCACTTTGCTGCTCACATTTTGCTTTCACTTTATTCCCCATAATAATCACGGTCCATTGTTTCACTAACAGGACAACAAAGGCTGTCACGGTTAAAATAAACACGTATGAGATTTTATAATTATAAAAGGTCAATTGATAAACAATAATAAAAAGCAAACTGAAAACGATCGTAAAATAAGAATATTTATACGACTGTGAGAGAATGGTATTTTTCTCCTCGGTATTATCCAATCTTCGTATAACTTTACTGTAGTAATAAAAGCTAAGCAATAAAAGAAGAATGAACAAGATTACAATACTCCATTCGGCTGTAATCATACGCTCCCCTCCTCAAAACGAAATGATTTCCCCAACCATCTTTTTTCCACGACACGAAGAAATCTACATTTATTATACCTTTTTAACTTTACGTACAGTTTTAAATAATGTTTCAGTTTTTTTACATGTTTTTTCATACATGCAACAGAAATTCCTAAAAAAAATTACTAATACTAGCATATTAATTTACCATATAATTTTGACTGTTCAATTCAAAAAAAAGCTATCCCATCTCATCTACAATAGACCAATGGAATAGCTTTATGAGCATTCAATTAATTATACGTAATCGCTTCAACCGTTTCTTTATCAAGCTTTTTAATCACTTCCGTAATTAATTTGACTGTATTTTCATAATCATCACGATGTAAAATCGCCGCATGAGTATGAATATAACGAGTTGGAACGGTAATGGATAAAGCAGGTACGCCATTTGCGGTTAAGTGAATCGCACCCGAATCTGTTCCCCCACCAGGCATTAAATCGTATTGATACGGAATGTTATGTTCATCAGCCGTATTGGTTACAAAATCACGCACACCTTTATGAGAAATCATTGATGCATCATAAAGTACGATTTGTGGTCCGTCGCCCATTTTAGCTAATGCTTCTTTTGCTGTTACTCCAGGTGTATCTCCAGCAATCCCAACATCGACACCAAATGCGATGTCTGGCTCAATTTGATTAGCTGATGTTTTCGCCCCTCTCAAACCAATTTCCTCTTGAATCGTCCCAACTCCATAGACAACATTTGGATGGCTTTCATCTTTAAGGTTTTTCAAAACATCAATCGCGATCGCACATCCAATTCGATTGTCCCACGCTTTTGCCATTAAAAATTTCTCATTTTTCATAACCGTAAACTCACATACCGGAACAACCGAATCACCAGGACGAACACCAAACTCCATTGCTTCTTCTTTACTCGTTGCACCAATATCAATAAACATATCTTTTTTATCGACAGGTTTACGACGAGCTTCTGCTGGTAAAATATGAGGCGGTTTTGAACCAATTACACCTGGGATGTCACCATCCTTTGTCATTATCGTTACACGTTGTGCGAGCATCACTTGCTCCCACCAGCCACCAACAGGTTGAAAGCTTAAAAACCCTTTATCATCAATATTTGTTACCATAAAACCAATTTCATCTAAATGGCCAGCAACCATAATTTTAGGTCCATTTTCATCACCCACTTTTTTCGCAATTAATGAACCTAAACGATCAGTTTCAATTTCGTCCGCATAAGGAGTTATGTATTTTGTCATGACCTCACGAGCTTCTTTTTCATGACCAGGAATCGCATTTGCATCTGTTAAATCCTTTAGCATCTGTAATGTTGCATCTAATTTTGTCAAATCATTAACCCCCAATAAAATAAATGTTGTTCTATTTTTTAGTATAATCAAATAATAACTACAACTCAAATTTTTCTCTTCTTTGCCTAACTATTATTCCTTTCATGAAGTTAGAAAACTAGAAAAAAATCCTTCTAGTTTCGTCCTTTTAACTCTTTTTTTATTTTATCTAATTTTTCTTTTAAAAAAATGCAACCAAATTGAATCTAATTCGTATAAAATAGAATAAAGCATAAACTATACAATGACCCAGGTAGGAAAGGGGCCACAGCAATGGTAATTTTATTTCGTTTGTTATTGTTAATCGCCATTCTTGTACTTGCATATAGTGCATTCAAATACTTATTTCATCCACGACGTAAGCTTGAAGCCGCCCATGAAAAAAAGCAATTTTTCTTCTTAGATGAAGAAAAAAATGTTCGGAAAAACTTTCTTGTCACATATAAGGGGGTTATGTTTGAAGGGGAAAAATATCTAGGAACAACGGACAAATCGTTCGAAATCGTTGCTATTTATTTGTGGGCCAAACAAACAGAACGTTTAAAAGGTTTATCTAATGAAGATTTCACCTTTATTGAGGAAGATATTAAATTAAGATATCCTAATGCTAAAATCAATTGGAAAAGTCCCATAAAGGAATTTTTGCAGGCACAAAGAAAGCAAAAAAATAAAACGGATAAATAAAAAGTCTAAAACATTTGATGGTGACTATGCTTCACCATCCTTTCATGAAGAAGGCTGTTCCATCTAGTCATAAAATATGACCAGATAAGAGCAGCCTTTTTGTACTACCTAAATCTAGATAATGAAACAATTTTAGGATTTAGATAATTTAATTTTTCAACGAGCTTAATCTAATTCAATTAGGGAAATGAACTCCTCCCCTTTGATGTTTCTTAATTTATTTCCTTCCACTTTAATTCTTTCACCGGCTTCAATCCGAATTCCGTTGCTACTGTTTACGATTTTATTATCCTTTATTAAAATATCTTTTGGGATTCCTGCTCCTTTGTTATCGTTATTTCGATCACCTAGATCTTCGGCAATATAAATACCCCAAAAGTTTTCGGCACGATTATTGACGATTAAATTTTCTTTCACAATCGTACGCGGAGCATTCAATAAATAAATGCCTTTTGCATTGGCAGGTTCCTTTGTATTAATAATTTTATTTTTCTCAATTCTCGTTCCGGGTGAACCCATTATAACGGTAATTCCATCACGGGTATCCGTCAGTTCATTTTGGTGAATATAATTGCCTTCTCCTGATGCTGAATGTGAATGTGGTGCTGTACCACCAGTATTTCCTACCCCTATCCCTCCACGTGGTACACCATCAATTTTATTCTTTCTTATTTCATTTAAATATTCACCTTGTCCATGTAAGTCAATCGCATCATGAATATTATCCGTATAGTTATTTTTTTCTATTAAATTGTTATGGGCAAAATTCTGAATTAATGTCCCGTGTCTCAAATAAGGCCCTTCAAATGTACTATTCTTAACAATATTAAAGTAAGTGTCATTCGCATGACCTAAACGATCAATCCCTTGAATTCCTTGAATCGTCACACCATAACCAGCACCCCCTCCACCAACATCGGTCGCATTTCTAAAGGTTGCGTTATTTACAATAATTCGATTACTTTTTTCAATTCGAACACCCATCCTTTGAAACTTCTCCACCGTCACGTTCTGAATCGTCATCAATTGTGAAGGTTCACCAGCAGAATCAGCTATAAAAATTCCATAAGCCGGCCCACCACGTTCTGGGTTATTTTCACTTGGATTATCCGAATAGGCTCCGTCAAAAGTTGAAGTGATTGTCATATTTGAAACAACAACATTTTTAACCCCAAAGGCCGTTAATACCTTACTATTAGGCACCTGTTGGACATCAAAAGAAGAGACCAATTGAACACCGGTTTCACTTTCACCGCGCAAATTAACTCCACTTTTTAAATAGATGTGTGAAGTATGATCATGATCCATCGTTTTATTTAAGTTATAAACGCCATTTGGAAAGTAAACTTCATCACCAGGCTCTGCTGCATCAATGGCCGCTTGAATAGCAGCTGTATCATCTGATTCATTATCCAAAACATCAGCACCATAATCAACAACATTTAGCTTTTTTCCAGTTGTATGATTTGGTTCATGTGGTCGATAGGCTGTTTTATCAGGAAAAAATAGTCCAGCTTTAGTAAATGGTTCCGCATCTGGTTTAGGTCCTGGATCGACTATCTCCAATTCCTCTACAACTGGTTCACCATCAATAGGAGCATAAATATGAACAGCCGATAAACTATTCCAATGATTCGTCGAGTTTCCATAACCAATGATTTTAATATATCTAGTTTCTACATCAGGGAAATCGACAGCTTCCAGATTAAAGTGCTCTCCACTGCTTTCAAATTGGTCAACAACCTTTACCCAATTCTGACCATCTAAAGACACTTCTACATCAATGATTGACTTTCGAATATCTCCATTATAAAAAGCTACCCCTAGATAACCGACTTCTTTTACCTCGTCTAAATCAAACTGAATCCATTCTCCTATCCCCGCGGCTGACCATCTTGTCCCTAAATCATCATCTAGTGTATTTTCTGGTATATTGCCATCATGAACACTTGCGATAACCGAATGAATTTGATATCTTATCACCGAATTCTCTTCCGCATAACTAGATTCACCTGAAAAAGTAACGCTGAGTAAAATAATTAATGATAAAATGACCTTTAACCTTTTTTTCATCGTTCTCATTCCCCCATCGCTCTTCATTAATAAAGCAACCGACTGCCATTAAAGTTAAGGTTCAGTCGGTCTTGTTGATTTTGATTTATTTAATAAACCTTTGGTGCTTCGATTCTTACGGTTTGGCCATTCTCCGTAAAATAAAATTGTAAGCCATGATCTTGATCGTCAATAAAATAAGACACATATTTAGGCTGTTGACGTTTCATTGGGTGCAGCAACGTCACAATACGATGCCTCTGTGAACGTTTTGTCTGAGCTTGAAGGCGCCAATGAATCGGTTTACCTTCTAATTCATCGAGATCAACCCCTGGAAAGTCTTGATGCTGAGTTACTGCTAATTCGCCACTTGAACTGTAAATAAATCGACCTTCTAAGGCAGCCTTTTCTCCCTCAACTAAGAAACTTTGATGGTTGAGTTGCATTTTATTTAACGTATGAAGTAACCAGGTCACTTCTCCTTCTTGTTCTAAATCGACCGTATCAATGAGCACAAAATAAGATTGATTAATAAAATAGGTTTCACGCTGATACCTTCTTAAATGAGGGACATAGTACTTATAGGCATTAGTAGCATCCGCTCGCAAGTAAGCATAATTTTCATTTTCATTGACCTGTTCAATCGAACCATTAGCTTCTTTTGCTAGGAACTTATCCTTTTGTGCATATTGTCCTTTTCCATCAATTAAAATGGCATTTTTAGAAATCGTCTGTCTTCTCCAATTCATATGCATCGTACTATTAAAAGCCACATAATAACCACTATGAATTGCTAGCGGATCACCATAAGCATGCAATACAAAAGCATTTTGATCACCGTGACTATGACTAATCGAGCCGTAAGAGCTACTTTTTGTTAAGTACATAATATGTTCATCCGCTGAGTCCATCCGATGATTCATACTTACCCACCCAACATCTTTGAACCATTTAATAGTATCTAAACCCGTTGGCTCTTTTGCCTCAATAGTAGGATAATCGTGCAAATACATCATGTCATCAAAATAAAAATCCCACCAGCCTTTGTTATAAAATTTATCATCTGCATCTAGGTCATTTTTTTTCGTTTGTTCATAATACCACTGGTAATGTTGGTTATTGGTTACTCCAGCAAATTGACGAATATTAAAGCCTACTTTTAATCCAGGCTGATCGCCTAAGTTAGCGTGGTCACCAAAGCTTGCTCGGCTCGTATTAGGTGGATAAACATATAGCGGAAAATCACCGGTTTTTCTGAAAAATGGTCGATTATATAAATCGAATCCATTAAATTTTTTTATTAAATTCATCGCCTCAATGACATAGGCCATCCCTGTCATCCAATAGTGAGGTCCCTCTGCCCAACCACCATCAGCTCCTCCCCATGGTGTATACAAACCACTGTAGTATTCCAATGTATAATCTAACCATTCTCTTACAATTGGTTCATCATCAAACAAAGCAATACAACAAGGAACAAGAACAGATGAAAGTGAGCGAACTGCGTGACTGTCATATGGTACGTGATGAATCTTCGAACGCTCGATCACATGATGAGCTACTTGCTCAGTTCTTATCAATAACTGCTTTTGCACAAGCTTTTTTTCTTCAACTGATAAATAAGGAGACAACCAATCATAACCCCATGCTAAGGCACCAGCAACTCGAAAAGCAGCTTCATCATTATAGTCCCTTGATGTCGTACCAGACGGATCCCAATGGCTAACATGAATAAGCCAATCTTTTGCCTTCTTAATAATTGCCTCATCCTCTAATAAAACCCCTGCCACACTTAAATGACGGATCGCATATAATACTTCCTGACAATCCATATACATTTGCCGCCATAATTTTGCCACTCGCTGCTGATTTGGGTAAGGCAATGGCTCATTTATAAAAGGCATATTCATATAAGGTAAAACAGAACGTTCATAAAAAAGATCAAATTGACAATAATTTAAATCCCTTTTTAACTCCTCTTGAAAACTTTGTAACTCTTCTCCGGTTAACCATAGTCTTGGACTTTTTTGACTCACCTTTAAATATCGACTTTCTCTATTCGGTAACGGGGTTTTTGGTAAATCTTTTTTCAATTCAAAGGAACGTATCTGACTCCAACTACTCATTTGACTATTATCTTCTGGAGAGATTAACGCATAACGCCAAAAATAGGTACCAGGCTCAAACGATTGATCAGGAGTAAATAGATTATTTTTAATTGGTTTATAGATTAAAGTTGAGTCTTTTTCAAAATTTGAAGACAACGAAACCTCTAAGACATAGCAGTCCTTTTCCAATTTTGCTGGCATCCACGTAAATCGAGGAGGGTTTTCAATAATCTCTGTATTTAAATCAGGTTGGTAAGGAACATTTAATGCACCACTCTCAGGTTGATAAAGTTCAATTAACATCTGCTTCATTTTTTCTCCTCCTTCTAACGCATATACATTCCACCATTAATCTCGATCGTCTCACCCGTAATATAATTAGCTAAATCTGAGGCTAAATATAAGACCGCTCCTGCAACATCCTTAGGTACACCTTCTCGCTGTAAGGGGATGCTTTTCACTGTATTTACTCTACCTTCATTTGTCGTGAACGTATCATGGAAAGGCGTTTTTCCGATAAAGCCAGGCGACACTGAATTAACGTTTATTTGATAAGGTGCTACTTCCTTTGCCAACGCTTTTGAAAAAGTTAGAGTAGCAGCTTTCGAAGCCGCATAAGCAGCCGCTCCTGGGCCACCCCCATTATGAGCGGCAACGGAAGTCATATTAATGATTTTTCCACCGTCTTCTTTCATATATGGAATTGTTTGTTGTGATACTAAAAAGGTACTTGTAACATTTATATCAAGTATTTGATGCCAGAGCTCTTCTGACATTTCTTCCACGGGCACTCTTTTCACTAAATGACCAGCATTATTAACTAAAATATCTATTTTTTGATGAAAAAAATCAGCTGCTTCCTGAATAAAAGGAACAATTTGTTCTTTTTTTAATAAATCGGCTTTTATCGCTATTCCCTTTTGCCCTTTTTCTTCCAAGTAACGGACCACTTCTTGGGCCCCTTCACAATTGCTGCCATAATGAACGACGACATCAGCACCTGCATCTGCCAAGGCTAAGGCAATCCCTTTGCCTATTCCTGTGCCTCCACCTGTTACGATCGCTTTTTTTCCTTTCAAATCAATCATTTTAACTCTCCTTCCTTACTCCATTTAGTTAAACGCTTTCATTTCAATCAAATTCAATGGCTTTACACTCAAAAGTTTATCAATGAGATCTATATGTTCACCAAGGGGATTCTTTGTTTTTTCCTTGTTTTTTTTTAGATAACCTAAAAAATGAACCTTAGATATTCAAAAAGAACATCTAAGGTTCAGCCCATTTTATTTTAATAAATCTTGTCTTAACGGAGTAAATGTATCTAAAAGGGCACCGTTTTCTAAAGCAACCGCACCATGTTGACAATTGCTTGGAATAAACAATGTCTCACCAGCTTCCAATCGATGCTTGACCCCATCAAGAGTAAATTCAAAGACTCCTTTTAGACAATAGGTAAACTGTTCATGAGGGTGACTATGCTCTGAGCCCTCAGCTCCTTTTTCGAAATGAACTTCCATCATCATAATTGATTGACCAGGTTCAAAAATCTTCCTCTTTACCCCTGGTTCAGCTTGTTCCCACTCTCCAACCATCATTTTACACCTTCTTTCAAAACATGGATTTTTTCTAAGGCTATCATGTAAAGCAAGGTCCTAAAATTGGTTGATTTGAGGTCATTTTTGTTTCTTTTTAGATCGTCTTTTTGAGAGGAAGATTTTTTCTTGGAATCGTCATCGTCACAGTCGTCCCTTGCTCCACTTCACTAGTTATTTCTAATCCGTACTCCTGCCCAAAAATTAGCTGAATTCTTCGATGGACATTATTGACTCCAATTCCCATATGTTGATTTAGTTCATGAACACTTTCTGAGCTCAACTTTTGTCTAATTTCATCCAATCGTTCCTCACTAATACCTGAACCATTATCAATAACATCTATATACAATAGCTCGTCTGTACATCTAGCTCGAATGAGGATTTTCCCTTGATAAAATCGTTTTCTTAAACCATGATGAATCGAGTTTTCAACTAAAGGTTGTAAAGTAAGTTTCACAATATCTTCTCGTAAAAGAGATTCAGCAATATCGTATTCGATGTCAATTTCTTCTTGAAAACGATGTTGTTGAACGATAAGAAAGTTATTTATATGATCAAGTTCATCTTTTATTGTCACAACCTCAAAGTTCCTGATAGAGTACCGAAACATATTAGATAGAGCTTCAGCCATTTCTGATATTTCTTCCGATTCATTTAAAACAGCATAAGCATTCATCGTTTCTAAAGTATTATGCAAAAAATGCGGGTTTATTTGGGACTGTAAAGCTTGTAATTCCGTTTTTTGTTTCTCTAATTTAATTTCTTGATTTTTTAACTCGGAGGCATATAACTCCTCTACTAATTGTGACAACCTTTCCACCATCATATTATAGCTATTAACCATTGAACTCATTTCATCAGAGCCTTTTAGCTCCTTAATCTTTCTCCACTCACCTGTCTCCACTTTTTTCATTCCTTGTTGAACTGTGTTTAAGGGCACAACGATACTTCGGGCAAACCCTTGTGAGATACCAAGGGCCAATACCAACGCAATGATAGAAGCTAAAATCGCACTTCTTTGAATACCTGATACCGGCTCTAAAACACTTTTAACTGGGGTCATGGCTAAAAGTGTCCATCCTGTATTCATAGATTTATTATGATAAAATAACATCTCTTCTAAATCCCATTGACCATGGAAGGAACCACTTTGTTCTAATTCCATTTTTTTGACTAGCTCTTCATCAATTCTCTGGCCCAATAATTGCGGATTCTGATGATAGACAATCCGTTCATCTCCCCCTACTATCACAAAGTCAATGTCATTATTAGGTCTAGATAAATTCCATAATTGTTCTAATGCCGAGGCATCTACCTCAATTCCTAACACCCCTTTTGGTATAAAAGAGGTGGCACCACGAATTCTTCTCGTGATACTTAAAACATACTCATTCATATTAAGGCTTTGATTCGCAATTAAGCTAACCCCTCCACTATCGGCAGTCGTTTCGAGTAAATGCTGATACACTTCTTCAACTGGCCTTTGGTTCGCCATTAGGGAGCTGCCATCCGATAAAATATACTGATGATTCTCCCCTATTATATATAAAAGCTTAATATCACTATTTTGCATTTCTATTTTATTCATTTCACTTAAGATATCTCGATACAGCATATAACGTTCAAATGGTTGGTCCTCTTTTAGATCTAAAAAAGATCTTACCTTTCGATCCATTAAAATAGTCAGAGTCGCTAACTCTAAATCTCTTATATAACGTTCTGTTTGAAAACTAATATTCTCTACAATCTGCTCGAGATGATTTTCAGCTTGTTGTTTAATTTGATTAGCCGCCTGTATATAAATAAAAATAGAAGCGAGTGAGATGGCTAATATGATAACAAAGGCAAAATAAAGAACCATTCGTACTCTAAGTGATAAATGATAAAACCACTTTTTCATTAGTTAACGCCCATTTTCATTCGGTAATCAGATGGAGTTTGTCCCGTATATTTTTTAAATGTTTTTGTAAAATGTGGGTGATCATTTAATCCAATTAAACTAGGGATATCCGTTACTCTCACATCTTTTTTTAATAATAGCTGTTTGGCTAATTCCATCCGCTGTCTAATGCGATAGGCGATAAATGTTTCACCTGTTTCTTTTTTAAATAAATGACTAAAATAAGAGGGGTTTAATCCAAGCTTTTTAGCCACCTCTTCTAAACTAACATCCTGGTCTAAATTTTTATGAATAAACTGCTTTGCCGCTTCAATTGGGTCAAGTTCATTTCCTTTTCGTTGCTGTTCAATCATATGAATTAGTTGAAGACACTTCTTATACAAAGTTTGATTTGCCTCTTCTTTTGTATCAACATCAATTTGCCAATGAAAGGATTGAAAGAGTCTACTTCCTTTATTGCTAATACGTCGATATAAAACCTCAAGAATATGCGTCAATAAATCATTATAATATTTTATCCGTATCCTCTTATCCTCGACCTGTTGAAGCCACTCATCATAAAGGACATCCAGTGCCTTTTTATCAATATCCCATATGACTGTTTCTAATGAATGTATAAAATGTTCAACTTGACTCGGGCCAATAAAATCATCGTTTTTCTCTTCCAAATTTTGTAGACACCTTTGGACCGTCTCTGACAATTTCTTTTTCGTAACTGGTTTTAATAAATATTCTTGAACACCAAATTGTATTGCCTGTTGTGCATAATCAAAGCGATCATAACCTGATACAATCACCCATTGTGTATCATTCATTTTTCCCTTCCACTTATTAATAAGGTTAAGACCGTTCATTTCATTCATTTCTATATCCGTAAAAATAAGGTCAAATCTCTGTTCCGCAAGAAGATAGTCCGCTTCTTCTGCGTTAGCACATTCCATTAGTTGTGTGAGGATAAAATGCTCAAGCTTGATTTGTGTTAACAGCTTTAGCAAACCTTTACGTATTAATGGCTCATCCTCAATAATCAAGACTTTCATTAAAACACTCCTCCTCCATTTATAGAAAGCGTTTACTTAAAACGAATTATAACGAATATTCAGAAAACGTTGTACTGTTTTTTTCATTTCATCCAAAAAAAACACAAATGATACGTAATGGACTCTCTTGTTGTAAGCCTTTTCATCTCTTAAGATTAAGCTACATTTCAATGGTAACAATCAAAATGTTCACTTCTAAGTTGAAACGGATTGTTTTTAGTTAACCAAAACGGAGGCAGTGGAACGACCGGAGACTCCTGCAGGATTAGTGAGGGACGGGAGACCTCGCAGCTTTTAGCGACGAGGCTTCGCTTTATATTAAAGGAGGGTAATATGACGATGCATGTTGAAACGGACAAGTCACAACCAATAAAAAAGATAGCGAGAAAAGAGAAGTTAAGACGCAATTTGAGATCGATTTGGAAATATAAAGCTCTTTATTTAATTGCTTTACCAGGCGTTGCTTATTTTATCATCTTTAAATACATCCCTTTACTCGGCTCCATCATTGCATTTCAAGACTACAATATTTTTAAAGGTATAAGAGATAGTGAATGGGTTGGTTTTGCACAATTTGAAAAAATGTTCAATTATTCAGAGTTTTTAAGAATTCTCCAAAATACACTTTTAATTAATTTTTATGATTTACTTTTTGGCTTTACAGCTCCAATCATTCTCGCCTTAATGCTTAATGAGGTTCGCAAACTAGTACTTAAACGAATGATTCAAACAATTGTCTACATGCCACATTTTCTTTCTTGGGTTATTATTAGTGGGATTTTTATTGGCATTTTATCTCCTTCTACTGGGCTTGTAAATAAAGTGATAGAATTATTTGGCTTTGAGTCACAATACTTCCTTGGTGACAATAGTTTTATCCGTTCCATCATCGTTGGATCTGGTATTTGGCGTGATACAGGGTGGGGTACAATTATTTATTTAGCCGCACTAGCTGGAATTAATCCGAATTTATATGAAGCAGCGGAAGTAGATGGGGCTAATCGCTGGCAACAAACTTGGAGTATCACCTTACCTGCCCTCTTACCTACGATTACTGTTTTATTTTTATTACAAATTGGAAACTTTTTAGATTTTGGCTTTGAACGTGTCTACGTATTTTTAAATCCCTTAAATCGAGAAAATGGAGAGATTTTTGATACGTATATTTATCATGCTGGACTCCTTCAAAATCAATTTAGTTATACGACTGCTGTTGGTATTTTTAAATCAGTCGTCGGTCTCATTCTTTTAGTTGGGGCGAACTTTTTAAGTAAAAAGACAACAGGAAATAGTTTATATTAAGACAGGGGGATAATAATGGCCATTAAAGATAGTACGCCACGTAAAATATTTTTATTTTCAAATATCACATTACTTATTTTCATTTCACTACTAATGCTCCTCCCTATTTTACATGTCGTCGCTCAATCGTTTAGTAGCTCTGGGGCGATCGATCGGGGAGAAGTGAGCCTTTTTCCTGTCCAGTTTACGTTAGACAATTATCTTTTTGTCTTTCAAGATATGAGTATTTGGAGGTCTTTTGGTGTTACCGTATTTATTACAGTGTTTGGTACACTATTTAATTTAATTGCAACTGCCTCTCTCGCGTACCCACTTTCTAGAAAGGAGTTTATCGGCCGACGTTATTTATTATTTATGGTGCTTTTTACAATGATTTTCTCAGCACCCTTAATTCCTACTTATTTATTAATCCAACAGCTAGGGTTACTTAACTCATTATGGGCGTTGATTCTACCTACTTCCATTAGTGCCTTTAATTTCTTTGTCATGCGTTCATTCTTTTTACAAATCCCACAAGAATTAATAGACGCTAGCCGAATGGATGGATGTAGCGAGTTACGTATCCTCCTTCAAATTATTTTGCCTTTGTCCAAGCCAGCACTAGCAACTCTCGGTATTTTTTACGCTGTGTTTCATTGGAACACTTATTTTCACGCTTTAATGTTTATTAGTGATAGAAAATTATATCCCTTGCAAGTAAAATTAAGAGAAATGATTGCCGATGACTCTCTTGTAGCGGATCCTACCTCTGATATTTTTACAACAATGCTTTCAAGCTCACCAGAAGGTATTAAAATGGCTGCTATTGTCGTTGCGACTATACCTATTCTGATGATTTATCCTTTCCTCCAACGCTATTTTATTAAAGGCTTTATGCTAGGAAGTATTAAAGATTAAGAAGTAGAGACTTAAAAATACACAAAGATACCTAAAAAGAATCCATTCACTCTTTGATAATATCCTGTTAGTTTATTAAATGTAAGCACTTACAATATCTTAGGGGGGCATTTTATGCAAAATCGTTTCGTTGTCCATTTGATTTGGCTCTTCATTCTCATTTTTTTAGTTGCTTGTTCAAGTAACAATAACACGTCCACTGATTCATTAAGTAATGACACGAGTAAAAATGAAACGACAAATGAACAAGATGAGCCACTTGAATTTTCTATATCTATGAGAACTCTTGCTACTGAATATGTCGAAAACCATCCAGATATTAATAATGACAAATGGGTACATGAGCTAGAGAATCTCACGAACTCAGATATCCATATTGAGCTAATTCCTCACAGAGAGTATGTCGAACGAATGACGTTACTACTGGCATCTGGTGATATCCCCGATGTAGTCCAAGTATCAGGTGGCTTATACGGACCAGAGCTTGCAGGAGCAGTTGAAGCTGGAGTCTTTATGCCCTTAAATGAGTTATTGGAAGAGCACGGACAAAATTTATTAAGTGTTGTTCCACAAGAAGCTTGGGACCAGGTTACAGATGCTGATGGCATCATATATGCGATTCCCGATTATTTAGCCAATCGTTCTCGTCGTGGTATGGCGATTCGAATGGATTTACTTGAACAAACAGGATTAGATATCCCTAAAACAACTGACGAATATTTAGCCGTCCTTCGTGCCTTTAAGGAGCTTGGTGTAGAAAATCCTTATCAAGGTCGGGAGCAATTCAAATATGCAGACACGTTCTTTGGAGCCTTTGATGCTTATCCATATCAATGGGAATTCTACGAAGGTGAAGTTGTTCCTAAATTCATGGCCGGAGATAAAATATTAGATGCATTAGAATTTTACCGAATTATGTATGAAGAGGGCTTAATTCATCCTGAATTCTTAACCACACCTCAACCTGTATACCGTAGTAACATTATTGCAGGGAAAGCTGGAATGTGGTCGATGAATGCTGAGGAAGTTCTATCGTGGGAACAGGAAATTCAATCAAATATTCCTGAAGCTAGAGTGGAAATTATTCCTTCTCCTGTTGGAACAGACGGAAAAGGCGGTCATTACCTTTACAACTCAACAACACGTGCATTCTTAATTAATAATAGTACTGATGTTGATATTAAACGTCTCATTCAATTCTTTGACTGGCAAGTATCTGAAGAAGCAGAGAACTTCTTTACTTTCGGCCTTGAAGGAGACACATACACCGTTTCCTCGGACGGGAACTTAGATTATACAGTCCCAACAGACATTAATAGCATCAATGAACAACGATATCGTAATTACTGGCTCTGGCTAATACGTGATGCTACTTTTACACGAGGCGTCCTTGAGCAATCCGACGATGGGCAAAAGTTGATTGAGATCTTTGATGGCATTTTAGCTGAAGAAGGTCGCGACAGTATTTTCTTTGACCCACCTTTAGATACATTACAATCAAATCCAGAGATTCGCCCTGGAAGTGATGTTCCGGCCGACTTATGGTTAACAGGTGCCGCTGAAATCATCTTAGGTCGAAAACCACTCGAATATCATGAGGAGATTATTAAAAATTGGTTAAATAAAGGGGGAGCACAAGTGATTGAAGAAGCCACACAACGGTATAATGATGGTGTAGGAATACAAATACCTGAGGAATAAAATATTAATGAGGTAATACTAAAGGGACTGTCTGAGCACAGCCCCTTTCTTTTTTACATTCGAAAAAAATCAGCCCACTTAATTGTTTCTTCTTTTTTTCTAAAGATTAATAAACAAAGAAGTAAAATAAGCGTTAATGTAATCGTTCCTGTTAATGGGAGTTGGTGAATCATATCACCAAACGCTGTATAAATAATCGCCGGTGGTAAGACAAAAAGAATGGAACGAATCACATAATCACGAAAATGATTAGTCGTTTCAAAAACATATAAGGAGACAAAATGAAAATGAATAAAAGGAATGAGACGAATCACCATCAATTGTAAATCCGTTAACTTATTGCCATTTTTCAAGATTTTCCCTTTAAGTTGCGAGAGCTTCTTGCCGAAATTAGGAAAATAATGAATGAGTAAATAGAAAAAAAGACTTGTTAAAGTTAGTCCAATAACGGAATATAACGATCCGTATAAAGTACCAAAAATATATCCTCCTACTAAACAAGTTATTAAGACAGGTATAAATAAAAACGGACGAATAATATGTAGTACAACAAAAAAGAATGGGGCTAGCCAACCACTAGCTTCAATAAACTGCCTGGCCGCTTCAATTTTTTCGTTCATTCGATGCCCCCCCTTCTCGTATAGTTTATGTTCGTTCCCCTAAGAAGATGAAGATGACCATAAAAAATTGTACAAATAAAATGAGTGGAATTCCGACTGTGAAACTTTTATGTTTCGTTTTATGTCGATACACCTTCATCGCATTAAACACACCAAAACTCCCGCCAATAATCGCAATAAAAAAGAGCGTCTTTTCCGGGATTCTTCGTTCTTTTCTTTGTGCCTTCCTTTTATCCTGAGCCATGGTCGTGTAACCAATGAAGTTAATCATTACTAGATACATAAGCAGTAACGGCATCATCTTTATTCCCCCTTTCTCTAAATGAAAAAAAGCCGACAAAGTTGTATATTAGCTTTGTCGACTCTTTTCCTTATTTATTCTTATTAAGCATTTAAGCTAGCTTTAGCTTTAGAAGCTAATTCAGCAAATGCTTTTTCATCGTTAATCGCTAAGTCAGCTAAGATTTTACGGTTAACATTGATTTCAGCTAATTTTAAACCGTGCATTAAACGGCTGTAAGAAAGACCGTTGATGCGTGCAGCTGCGTTGATACGCGTAATCCATAGCTTACGGAAATCGCGTTTTTTCTGACGACGATCACGATAAGCATATAGTAAGGACTTCATAACTTGTCCTTGTGCTGATTTAAATAATGTATGTTTAGAACCGTAATAACCTTTTGCTAACTTTAATACCTTTTTACGACGACGACGTGCGACATAACCGCCTTTTACTCTTGGCATCGAAGTTACCTCCTTTTTTTATCCGAACAGATTGATTATTTTTTGTACGTTAACATTTGACGAATGCGTTTGAAATCACCTGAGTGCACAATAGCAGATTTTCTTAATTTACGTTTCTGCTTTTGAGATTTGTTACCAAACATATGGCTAGTAAAAGCGTGAGCACGCTTAAGCTTTCCAGATCCAGTCTTTTTAAAACGCTTAGCCGCGCCTCTGTGAGTTTTCATTTTTGGCATAACTGAGGTCCTCCTTATTATAAAAGTTCAGCTGTTACTTTTCTGCTTGTGGTGCCAAGATAAGAAACATGCTACGACCTTCCATCTTTGGCTTAGATTCAACTACCGCAATATCCTCGCATTCTTTAGCAAGTCGCTCTAATACAACTTTACCAATTTGAGAGTGAGTAATCGCACGTCCGCGGAAACGGATTGCTGCTTTTACTTTATCTCCTTTTTCAAGGAATTTACGGGCGTTACGAAGCTTTGTATTAAAATCATGATCCTCAATGGTCGGGCTCAAACGAACCTCTTTAACATTGATAACCTTTTGTTTTTTACGCGCTTCTTTGTCTTTCTTTTGTTGCTCGTAACGGAACTTTCCGTAGTCCATAATTCGACATACAGGTGGTTTCGCTGTTGGAGCGACACACACTAAATCAAGATTAACGTTTTGGGCCATTTCAAGTGCTTCTTGCTTTGTCTTCACACCGATTTGGTCACCATTAGCTCCAATGACACGTACTTCACGAGCACGAATTCCTTCATTGACTAACATGTCTTTACTAATAATCAGCCACCTCCAAAAGATTTTAGCGGATCAAAGCATTGCATTCCCATGCTTTAGGGAAAATAACCTTTTTTTATCGCTTTAAGGCAATAAAAAAAGTGTAGGCGCTAGACGCCCACACTTGTACATTCACTAATCATGAATCCCATCATACCTGGCAACTGCTCAATGAGCGTCAATCAGGTGAGAAGCGGGCGCTTCTGCTTGCTTTGTTTCCATATTCGATTCTAAATAACTATATCACGATCAATTGAAGAGTGTCAACTCAAAATGACTGACCTTGTTATTTTAACGAATCTTTTCAATAAATGCAATGGGAAATTGACATTTTTTTAAGATATCCACTATTTTCATGTTTAATTTGCTTCATTTTTGGGTATATAAGCACACAGAGAGCTGAAAGTGAGAACGTTATCTTCCTGTGTCACTTGATATACAGAGACCACTGAGAAATACCGGATATGAGCTTAATTTGTCTTACTCCGCGAGCAGTATACCCTACACGTTCCGCAGGTCTCCCGTTTTTAGTCCACTCATCTATTCCATTGATTATCTATTTCATTTCTTAAGTTCGTGATCCAATCATCGAGTGGGACTACGCTTGAATTTTTCTCTCCATACTTACGAATATTCACCGTATTGGCATAAGCTTCTTTATCACCCAAAACGAGTGTATAAGGTATTTTTTGCATTTGGGCTTCACGAATTTTATAGTTTAATTTTTCCTCACGCGTATCGATTTCAACACGAAGACCATACGCTTTCAATTCCATCTCCACTTCTTTAACATAACTTAAATGAGCATCCAAAGATACAGGGATTAATTTACATTGTACAGGTGCAAGCCAAGTCGGAAATGCTCCCGCAAAATGCTCTGTTAGAATCCCAATAAAACGATCGATAGAACCGTAAATGGCTCGGTGAATCACGACTGGTCTAACCCTTTTATTATTTTCATCAATATAATCTAAACCAAACTTCTCCGGCATTTGAAAATCAAGCTGGATTGTTCCACATTGATGACTTCTTTTTAAAGCATCTTGTATATGAAAATCAATTTTTGGTCCATAAAAAGCTCCATCACCTTCATTTAATTGGTATGGAAATCGACTAACCTCCAAGACATTTTTAAGGGCAACTTCAGCTTTTTCCCATATCTCATCAGATCCCATTGCCTTTTTTGGACGAGTCGAAAGTTCAATCGAATAATCAAAACCAAACGCTCGATAAATTTGATCAATTAATTGGATCATCCCTTTAATCTCTTCTTCCATTTGATCGGGCCTCACAAAAACATGGGCATCATCCTGGCAAAAAGACCGAACCCGAAACATACCATTTAAAGAACCACTTGATTCATGCCTGTGAACTTGCCCAAATTCAGAATAACGAATCGGTAAATCACGATAGGAACGCAACGCTTGTTTATAAATCAACATATGACCAGGGCAATTCATCGGTTTTAAGGAAAAATTTTGCTCATCGACTTTGGCAAAGTACATATTTTCATGATAATGCTCCCAATGGCCTGACTCTTCCCATAAACGCTGATTCATCATAAATGGTGTTCTTACTTCATCATAGCCATTCCGATTTTGCATCTTTCTTGAAAATTGCTCAAGCTCATGACGAATAATTTGTCCCTTTGGTAAATAAAAAGGCATACCAGGAGCTTCTTCTGAGAACATAAACAGCTCTAATTCCTTCCCTAATTTTCGGTGGTCACGTTTTTTCGCTTCCTCTATCATCTCTAAATGACTATTCAACTCATCTTCTTTAAAAAAAGCTGTCCCATAAATTCTTTGTAGCATCTTATTTTGACTATCGCCTCGCCAATAGGCACCTGCTACATTTAATAATTTAAAAAATTTAATTTTACTCGTTTGGGCAACATGAACTCCACGACACAAATCAAAAAATTCGCCTTGTTCATAAATTGAAACTTGTTCGCCTTCTGGTATCGCATCAATAAGTTCGAGCTTGTAGCGATCATCCATTTCAGTAAATCTCCTTAGTGCCTCCTCTCGACTAACTTCAATTCTTTTTATTTCTAGGTTTTCAGCTACAATTCTTTTCATTTCCTTTTCAATCTTTGGCAAATCCTCCATAGAGATATTTTTTTCGGACTCCAGATCATAATAAAAACCATCTTCAATCACCGGTCCTATCCCTAGCTGTACATTTGGATACAGCCTTTTTAATGCTTGAGCCAATAAATGAGCTGCACTATGGCGCATAACATCTAAAGCTTCCTCCGTTCCCTCAAGAACAACCTCCAATTTTCCTCCTTTAAAAAGTGGTTGTCTTAAATCAATGAGCTCCCCATTCCATTTTCCAACAACAGCCTTTTTCTTTAAATTTTGGCTAATGGCGAGGGCAATTTCTTCTGGTGTTACCCCTTTCACCATTTCTTTTTTCGACCCATCCGGTAAAACAATTTCAATTAATTCTGACATTTAAAATCACTCCTCTGCTAAAATCATTAAAAAACAGCAAATAAAAAACACCCATCCCCTAAAAAGGGACGAGTGTTCGTCGTGTTTCCACCCTTGTTTCCATACCCATACAGAATATGACTCCTCATACACGATAACGGGTGTGAGTCGGCTTCCATTACTTCTACTCGGTTCACGAAAGCAGTTCAAAGGTGGTAAGTAAAACGACGTATTAGAAAGCTCTCACCTTCACTTTCCTCTCTGCAAAATCGTCTCGTTTTACCTTTTGTCCTCATCAAAACTATTTTGTAATCTCTAATTTCATTTGTTCAATAAACTGTTCTAACGAAACAGAATCTGATTTCTGCTCCCCATACTTACGGATGTTCACAGCATTCGCTTCTGCTTCTTGATCACCTAATACGAGCATATAAGGTGTTTTTTGCATTTGCGCTTCCCGAATTTTGTAGCCAAGCTTTTCATCACGCTCATCAATCGTGACACGTGCTCCAATCGCTTGTAATTGCTCTTGAACTTTTTTCGCATAATCTAAATGCACTTCTGGAGAAACCGGGATGATTTGTGCTTGCACTGGAGCGAGCCAAGTTGGGAAAGCCCCTTTATATTCCTCGAGTAAGAAAGCAACAAAACGTTCCATCGTCGAAACAACGCCACGATGGACAACGACTGGACGGTGCTGCTGGCCATCTTCTCCAACATATGTTAAATCAAAACGCTCCGGTAATAAGAAATCTAATTGCACAGTCGATAAAGTCTCATCTTTTCCTAAAGCTGTACGAACTTGAACATCCAGTTTCGGACCGTAGAATGCCGCTTCGCCTTCTGCTTCATAATAATCGACATCAAGCTCATCCATTGCTTCTTTTAACATCCCCTGTGCTTTATTCCACATCGCATCATCATCAAAATATTTCTCTTTATCTTCTGGATCACGATATGATAAACGGAATTGATATTTATCAATACCAAAATCTTTATAAACCTCTGTAATTAGATGAACAACACGTAAAAACTCTTCTTTAATTTGATCGGGACGACAGAAAATATGAGCATCATTTAAAGTCATTCCCCGAACCCGCTGTAAACCTGATACCGCACCAGACATCTCATAGCGGTGCATCATCCCAAGTTCAGCAATACGTAATGGTAATTGACGATAACTACGCATGTCTTGTTTATAAACCATCATATGATGCGGACAGTTCATCGGACGAAGCACAAACTCTTCATTATCACGTTCCATCACCGGGAACATATCATCTTGATAATGGTCCCAATGTCCAGATGTTTTATATAACTCTGAACTACCTAAAATCGGTGTATAAACATGCTGGTAGCCTAAACGTTCTTCTTTATCAACGATGTAACGCTCAATTATGCGGCGAACTGTTGCCCCTTTTGGTAACCATAGCGGCAACCCTTGCCCTACCTTTTGCGATAAGGCAAAAATCCCTAATTCTTTCCCTAACTTACGATGGTCACGTTCTTTCGCTTCTTCCAAAAGGCGTAAATGCTCTTTTAAATCTTCTTTTGTAAAAAAGGCGGTTCCATATACACGTTGTAACATTTTATTTTTGCTATCGCCACGCCAGTAAGCACCAGCTAAATTAAGAAGCTTAAACTCTTTAATTTTATTTGTAGAAGGAACATGAATACCACGGCATAAATCAAAGAACTCTCCTTGCTCATAAATCGTTACTTGCTCACTCTCAGGAATCGCTTCAATTAACTCTAATTTATAAGGATCATCAATCGCTTTAAAACGTTGGACTGCCTCATTACGACTGACTTCCACTCGTTTAATCTCTACATTTTCCGCAATGATTTTTTTCATTTCTTTTTCAATCGCTTTTAAATCTTCAGGTGTTAAATTTTCCTCAGCATCAATATCGTAGTAGAATCCACCTTCAATTACCGGCCCAACACCAAATTTAGTTTGTGGAAATAAACGTTTAATCGCTTGAGCCATTAAGTGAGCTGTACTATGACGCATGATTTCGAGAGCTTCATCACTTCCAGCTGTGATGATTTCAATATTTCCACCTTCTGTTAATGGGGTACGTAAATCAACGAGCTCTCCATTTATTTTTCCAGCATATGCTTTTTTCTTTAATCCTGGACTGATCGATTGAGCAATGTCTTCAGTAGAAACACCATGATCAAATTCTTTTTTTGAACCGTCTGGGAAAATGATTTCGATTTGTTCTGCCATTTTTCTTCACTCCATTTCAATTCGTTACGCTATAAAGGTACTTATCATTAGACTTTTTTATACACAAAAAAACCCATCCCAAAAATAAGGGACGAGTAATCGTCGTGTTTCCACCCTTGTTCTCATCACGTAATGTAATACTACGTTCTGACTTCTCATACATGATAACGGCTGTGAGCCGGCTTCAGCTATTCCAAACAAACTTGTTTCACTGTCGCAGTTCAGAGGTGGTAAGCATCACGTCGTATTAGATGACTCTCACCAAATGTCACCCTCTCTTCAAACCGGTTCGCAATCCTCTTGTCCTCATCAATACTTCTTTACGCTGTAACTATGTTATGTAGTATTATATGGAGTGTTCAAAAGAAATGCAAGTGGAAGTTTAATTTATATATTTTTTTCATTCATAAAATCAAACAGACGATAGACTTGTAATCGTTCTTGGAAAATGGCCTGCAGTGAAAGGATCACACCATCATCTGAATGGTCGGAAAAGACCTTCACTTTTTTTGGTACAAGGCTCACTAAAGGACTAATGACCATTTCCTCCACATTCAAACCTTGTTCAAATATTAAATCGACTTCAAGATAAAATAAAATTTCTTCCTGTGTCACTTTACGAAAAGTTGAATCATAAAAAGTAAACTTTTGATTATCATGAACGACGTAAATAAGTTCATATTTCGCTTGTTCATTTTGAATAAATTGTCTAAAACTTTCAATCATGTTTTGATATTCTTGCTCAAGCATATATTCATCAATCGCCATTTCCACACAATCAATTAACATTTCCCCATAGCTCTTTAAACGAAAGGTAAGAAAGGGCTCATAATAAAAAGTCGTCTCTTCATCCAAACTATTCGCAAACGCTTGATAAATATGTTCATGTCGATCAAAAAAGGGAAGCAATGCAGGTAGATCATCTCGATCCCCTTCTAAAATCGATTTCGCTATAGCTAAAATTTGCTGTTGCTCCTCTTCATCATGAAAGAAAAACACCGATTCAATAATGTCTAATATCCATTCCTCTTCCTTCGAGCGAATCACATAATCCGTTAAAACAGACGTCACAAATGGGTGAAAGGAATCATAAAAGCTCACATACTTATTATGATAATGTAAATGAATCGTCTCATTCCCATCTAAAGCAACCGATGCCTCTAACCCCACATGCGAAAACTTTTTAAAATACTCACGTAATTGCTGAAATAATTGCTGGCAATGCTGTTCCTCTTCAAAGTGAATAGCTATCAACACCTATTCCTCCTTCCCCTATCGGTTCAATCGAATATCGCAGCTCAAACATCCACATTACTAGATATTTATACGAATTCCGCTTTTATTCGTTTAAACCAAAGGTACCTATCAATTCTTATATTATCTCGGTTCAGTATGCTCGTTTTTGTTCGCCTACTTCCATCCTATGTTGTCCAAAATAAATCATGACAGGTTAAAAAATTTTTTTCCTAATTATACGAGGGGGAGTAGGGTTAATAGCCGAAATAAGCAATAAAAAAACCTAGCTGCTAATAAAAGCTGCTAAGTTTTTTTGATTGATTATCCTTTTTCATATCATACGTCCACAAATTTAGTTTTGCATAATAAAATCTTTTTCTGCGGATTCGTTTTCTTCAAATGTACGGATAATGTTATATCTAGTATCACGTTGAGCTGGAATTTTTCCTGCTTCACGAATAAGTTGCAAAATTTGATTGGTATTCACTTTATGTGTCGTATTCGCAGCTGAAACGACGTTTTCCTCCATCATCGTACTGCCGAAGTCATTACAACCATATTCTAATGAAAGCTTTCCGACTTCAGGTCCCATCGTGACCCATGATGATTGGAAATTTTTAATGTTATCTAAGAAAATACGTGAAATCGCGACATTCTTCAAATAATCACGCGCTGTTAGTTTTTTATACTTACGTAGAGCCGTATTTTCTGGCTGTAATAACCAAGAGATATAAGCTGTGAAGCAGCCTGTTTCGTCTTGGGCATCACGAACACGTTGCATGTGTAAAGCACGTTCTTCATAAGATTCACCAAAACCGATAACCATAGTAGCCGTTCCATGCATGCCTACTTTTTTCGAAACCTTCATCGAATCAATCCATTGCTCCCATGTTACTTTCAAACGACTGACTCTTAATCTCGTTTCTTCTGTTAGAATTTCAGCACCACCACCAGGCATACTATCAAGACCGGCTTTATGAAGCTCGGACAATACTTCTTCAATTGAAAGGTTAGAAACCTCAGCAATTTTCCAAATTTCTGCTGGTGAAAAAGAATGCATCCAAATGTTCGGGAAACGTTCTTTAATCGCTTTTAACAAATCAGTATAATAATCAAGCTTAAGATTGGGATTTGTTCCACCTTGCATTAAAATTTCTGTTCCACCCACATCAATTGTTTCTTGAATTTTACGGAAAATAATTTCGTTATCTAAGACATAGCCTTCCTTTGAGTTAGGAGGACGATAAAAGGCACAAAAACTACAATATGTGTCACAAAAGTTTGTATAGTTTACATTACGTCCAATGACAAAAGTTGTAACGGGGTCTGGATGCCATTTTTTCATAATTTGATTGGCGACTTCACCAATTTTTTCAACTTCATCACTTTCATAGAGTTTCACGGCATCATCCATTGAAATACGTTCTCCATCCAATGCACGATTCAGAATTACATCGATGCTCATGATTTTTAAACCTCCATCAACAATCTAGAATATGTTCATCGTATCACAAAATCGACCTTTCGGAAAGCGAAGAAGATTGGAAAGTCATCCTAATGGAGAGCAAGCAAACCGCCAAGCAAAATTATGTTTGCCGACGGTTTTTCCCTTCAATCGTAATCAATTTTGTATAATGCCTGATTCGTTCCATAATCCGTAAAGCTTTTAACTCTTCAGTACCACTTTTATCAGAATACATTAAGTGTTTTTCGAGTCCTTCGTAATTGTAGTTCGAGGTGAAAACCGTCGGAAGTTTTTCAAACATTCGATGCTGTAAAATCGAACCCAATACTTCATCACGTACCCAAGGTGACATCGTTTCTGCTCCAATATCATCTAAAATTAAGACCTTTGCTTTTTTGACAGAGTTTAATTTCTCTTGAAAAGTTCCATTTCCGATCGAATTTTTCATTTCTGTAAAAAAGTCTGGTGTATAGACAGTAAACGTTTCAACTCCACGCTTCATTAGCTGATTAGCAATCGCTCCGACAATATACGTTTTGCCGACACCAAAACGACCGTATAAATAAAGCCCCATCGGATCCTCCCCAGGGTTCACATTTCCTGCAAATTCGATCGCTTCAGCAATCGCATCTGCCCGTTCACCATCAAAATCAATCGTTTGGAAATCTGCTTCGAATATTTCCCTAGGAATATAAAGAGACTTAATTAAATCATTTCGTTTTCTCCGTTCAACTTCATGTGCTTTTAAAGAACAGGCGTGGTAAGTTAAATCCAAATGTCCTCGACTTATGACTAGTTCAGGTTGATATCCTTGCATCATATTCGGGCATTTTTCTAAACCTGGACACTGTTCACAATGGTGGCGTTCCTTTTGATATTCAAATAATTTAATTAACCCTTGTTCAAGTGTTTCTTCGGTAAGCTCTGGTTTCTTAATGAGTGCCTTTTGAACGATCGGATCCTTAAGTAACTCACTTTTGGCCTGCTCCAATTTTTTATCCAAATTACCTCCGTCGTCCCACTGATTAAAAGCTGATTGAATCGTTCTCATCATATGTCACCACCTTTATCTATCCATTATTTAACTTCTTCAGCATTGCTTCAAATCGCTTTTTTGCATCCGAATTTGGTTCAGGTTCTGATTGTTTCTGTTCTACCTCTTTTTCAGTTCCACCACGATTTTGCTGTTTCTTTTCTTGCTCTCTATCCTTAACCAACCAATCAGGCAGTTGTTCTTGTCGTCCTTGTTGCTTTGAATTTTTTCTTTGCCCTTGTTTGGTCGTGCCCTGTTTCTGCTCTGCAGCTTTCTTTTTCTCTTGCTCAAACTTCGCAAGCTTCATTGCTTCAGGAACCGTTTTAACCTTTTTGCGAGCCCAATGCCCTGCGACTTTATCAATAAAGGCTTTTGATAATTTCATATCATGTTGCCAAAGCACATAATCCATCAAAACATTAACAACACCTGGATTTAATTGATGGTCGATTAACAAAGACTCAATAATTTTAACATCAGCAGCTGCTGGCTTCGAGCCATCCGAACGAATTTCTAATAATAAAAGGGGTGGCGTCGTTTCGTAAAAATGAATCGTTTTTTCCTCTTCAGTTGTCGGTTTGTTTTCATTGACGCGCTGATTTAACGGCTGAGTTTTCATTCCTAAAGCAGGAGGTTCATTTCCATTCTCCATCTTGTACCACTCTTGTGCTCTCTTTCTTAATTCAATAAGATTAATTTCTTCATCATGAACCATTGCTTGTGAGATAATCCGGCTCATCTCTAAAGGAGCAATTTGATACACAAAAGCAAGACGTAAAATTAAGTCCTTCACTTCGGGAGTAATCGCCTTATCAGGAACAATAAAGGAAGAAAGGTCCCTCTTCATTAACTCATAATCAAACTCCGAATCATAAATCTTAATAGAATCCTCGCGTTCGTTATCAATAAATTGCATATCCGTTTGTCCTTTTACATCTGACAAGGTTTCCGACCTAGAAGTAGGAGAAAGCTCTGAATGCTGCAACGACGTAAACACTTCACCAAATGAATACGTTAGCTCCTCATAACTAGTTTCATCCATTTTCTCCAAAGAAAAACGTTCCCGTAATTGTAAATAATGATTTTTTCCAATTCGATTATACAAAAAAACACTGTACACATCATTTTTAAAAAACTGCGCTGGCGACATCGGTGCCCTCAGTTGATACAAATATGTTGAATGTTCCTCATGGCTCTTTTTAAATGTTTTTAATAAACCGATTGCTTCTAATTTCTTTCGCTCTTCATAAATAGTTTGTAAATCTAAACCCATTTGCCCCATTAGTTGCCTATGAGTATGTTCCTCACACCAGTACTGGTCTTTTTCTAATAAATAATACAGCGTCATATAGAGACTACTTGCTAACGCCCCGATCAATGGCTGATATAAGAGGGTTAAGACATTCTTATCAGTATCACTTAACGGTGTTGTCAGACGAACGGTAAACCGATCAATTGGGATAAGTTCCTTCCAATGCCAACTCATAAATCTATTCCCTCTACTTTCATTTAAAGATATGGACGATTTGAAAAAGAGCCCTCAGCGACGTGCGCCTTAAGCTCCTTAAGGATTAACGATTTTTATTCATTAAGTCAGTTAGTTCTTTTATAAACACATTAATATCCTTGAACTGTCGGTAAACTGAAGCAAACCGTACATAAGCGACATCGTCAATATCAGCTAATTGCTCCATCACTAATTCGCCAACATCATGACTTTGTACTTCATTTGAACCTTTACCACGTAAATCACGTTCGACATTATTGACAATGTTCTCAAGCGTTTCAAGTGAGACCGAACGCTTTTCACATGCCCGAATCAATCCACGCAGGATTTTATCTCTACTAAATTCTTGTCTTGTCCCATCCTTTTTAACAACAATTAATGGAACCTCTTCAATCATTTCAAAAGTGGTAAATCGCTGGTTACAAGCTTCACACTCTCTTCGTCTTCTGATCGAACGACCTTCATGACTAGGTCTTGAGTCTAGCACTCTTGTTCCATTATGATGACAAGTTGGACATCGCATATAACCATCTCCAGTTTTTAACCATGACCTATTATTAGGCATCATTCATCTTATTATTCGATAAACATCATGAATCATTCTAAACAACTTCAGTTTGATCAGACAGACATCGAATCTCTTCAAATAGTCATCAAATGCTCAACCCTCATAAAACCGAACCTTTTTTATTACTATTATTTTATAAAAATTTTTCCGGCATGACAAGTCTTACAATAATTCATCACCAATTCCGGTTCCAATAAAGGTAAGAGTTTTATCAAGCTGTTCATAAAAGGAAATCACTTGCTTTTTACTTTTCCCAAAATCCGTTGGTAAAAGAGAGTCTGTTGAAATGGAAAAATCTACTGCCGTTTTAAAAGGGCGGACGGTAATAACTGTCGCAATAATGAGCTGTTTGGTTCCTTTTTGTTGTTGCCCAATGATTTCACCGCGTTCCAATTCTGCTCTCTTCACATGAAACCCATTTTTTTTAATAAGGTGCTCAACAGCTTCCATTACTTTTTCCTTTGAACCTTTATAATACCTTGTTTTTAATTGGTCATTTTGGTGTGCTTCTCTAGTTTCCGTACGATTACTTGAAATAAATACAATCACATCACGAAATCCCATAATACCACCCATCTCTTCATTTATGTATAAACAATATTATATCATAGAGAATGTTTTTTTTGGTCAACTATCCGTTGCCTTTTTTTACGATTAGACAATGAAAAGACCTGATGTGCTAAGGGTAGAGAAGAAAAAAAGGATTTGAATAAAAGGGACAAAAAAGAGAAGGTCTCCCTTCTCTTTTTTTCTTAACATCTATTACAATGCTTGTACTTTTGTTTTTTCAATTTTAACTGGTCCCATGCCACGTGGCACTTCGATTACCTCAGATGTTGTTGCATTTAAAGCTTCAGCAATATAATTAGATGCGACATTCGGATCAATAATGTCCCCACATGTATATACATCAATGCTTGCATATCCATGTTCTGGGAAACTGTGAATCGTCAAATGAGACTCAGAAATAATAACCACTCCGCTCACTCCGTGTGGAGCAAACTTATGAAAGGCTACTTCCCTAACCTCCGCTCCAGCTTTTAAAGCTGCGTCAACAAACACCTGCTCGATATAGTTCATATTATTCAACTTCTCCACATTACAACCCCATAATTCTGCGATAACGTGACGACCCATTGTGTCCATAAGTTGAATCCCCCTTTACAAAAAATATTCATGCCTTCTCAAGCATGTAGATACGTTCAACCACACGGGGGAAAGTTAGTCCAGAGAGGTCCTAACCCTTTCTGTAGCTAGACATATCAATTTTGCTTTAATTGAAGTTCACGAAAATCAGTATACTTGTTTTAATTCACGAATGCAACAGGAATTTTTAATTTTCCTTTTGCTTTTTGCGAATTTAGACAATTGGAACTTTACACCGATTTACCTTAACCCCAATCATCCTTTAGCTTAACCGTTTCTAAACAAAATATCAGATGAAGTCTGTATTTTATTTTTCCACCGTCACATCGATTCTCCATAGTCCCAGAACTAAAAAGCAAAAACAAAAAACACCTTCATCTTTTTACGGTGAAGGTGCACATATTTTCCAATCTGATATTAACTGTTCAATCTGCTCATACGTTTTTTCTAATACGTCATTATTAGAAATAATGGCATCCGCTCGCTCCACTTTTTCTTTTAACGGCATTTGTGCTTGAATTCGCTTTAATGCAGCCTCTTTGGTTGATTGATCTCGTGCCATCAAACGAGATAATTGAGTTTCCTCATCTACATAAACTAATAAAACCTTATCAACTAAATGGAATAAATCACTTTCAAATAAAAGCGGAATATCTAAGACCACTGTTTGATAACCTTCATTTAGCCATCTGTTTTTTTCTTCGACCATTCTTTGACGTACAGCTGGATGAACAATCTTATTTAGTTTTTCCCTCGCTAATGGATCATTAAAGACAATTTCACCGAGACGCTTTCGATGAAGGGTCTCATCTGAGGTGACTACCTCTTCACCAAATGTTTCAACAATTTTCTTGTAGGCGTCTTCATCAGGTTCAACCACTTCCCGAGCAATTTTGTCCGCATCAACAATCGGAATTCCTTTTTGTTTTAAATAAGTTGATACCGTCGACTTTCCGCTGGCAATTCCGCCTGTTAATCCAATAATTAGTGACATAAATTGTTAAACTCCTTATCCCAACAAACTTGATGCTCCTAAAATGATGAGAAGTAAACCAGGTATAAAAGAGAAACGTTGCATCAGTGCCGATGCTGAAAATCTACGCCCTAACCTCATTCCGATCGTTAAAAAGAACGCACTCATAAAGGCGACTGATATAGCTAATAAAAGAGGGGATACCCCAAGCAACGCCGCTCCTAAACCTGCTCCAAATGCATCCAATGAAAGAGCCATTCCTAATAAAAAAGCTTCCCTTCCACTAATTGTACCCGAATCATCTAAGTCTGCTGACATTGGATGCCGTAAAATTCGAATTACGACTCCAAGTATTTTGATTTCAAAGTTCCAAATAATCGGTTCTTGCCTTGTTGGTACTTCTTTTTCTTTCCTGAATACTTGATATAACGCATATAATCCAATAAAAATTAAAATAACCCCACCAATAGACCCCGCGGCCTCTGGTGAAACCCACTGTTGGATGACATTTCCAAGCCCCATTGAAATGAAAATCACAATCGCTGAGCAAGAGGCAATAAATAGTAACGATTTAATTGGCAACTTCATTTTTCTCAACCCATAAGTTAACCCTACACCAAAACTGTCTAAACTCACCGCAAGTGCTAACGCCAATAATGTAAAAACTCCCACTACAGGTCCGCTCCTTCCTTACGTTCCAATAGGATAGTATATGGAAGGAGCCTTTCCGAGGTACATTATTTTTGACAACTTGGACAGAAGTGAGTTCCACGACCTCCAACAACTGTTTTTAGTATCTCTGTTCCACAAACATTACAAGGCAATGACTTTCGACCATAAACATCAAGCCTTTGTTGAAACATCCCCATGTCCCCTTGACCATTCACATAGGATTTAACCGAGCTTCCTCCCATGTCGACGGCTTCTTGTAACGTTTCTCGAATTTTTTGATGGAGAATGATGATTTCCTCATCGGTAATTGATGAAGCTAGGCGTTCTGGGTGAATCCCAGAACGAAAAAGAGCCTCATCTACATAAATATTCCCTAATCCAACAACTGCTTTTTGATCAAGCAAAACAACTTTGACTTTTCGCTGTGTTTTTTCAAAAGCCAACCTTAAAATGTTTTGTTGAAATTGTTCTGAAAATGGTTCCACTCCTAGACCAAGTAACGGAGTAGCCGTCTCCTCTTCTCCCTTAAGGAAAAGGTGCATCGTCCCAAACTTTCGGACATCTTGATACCATAATTCAGTCCCATCCTCAAAGTGAAAGATCACATGAGTATGTTTTGTTCGTTCCTCTCCTTTTTGGTGGAGACCGTACCTCCCCTCCATTCTCAAATGAGAAACAAGGGCATAATCATCTAATTGAAAGATCAAGAACTTTCCACGGCGATTAATCCCCGCAATGGTTTGTCCTTGCAACATTTCTTGAAATATTTTTGCATCGTCAGGTTTTTTAATGATTTTTGGCCAGAGCACTTCTACTTCTTTAATTGTTTTGCCAACAACTAATTCGGTTAATGTCCGCTTTACTGTTTCTACCTCAGGTAATTCAGGCATTTCCTTCTCTCCTTACTTGGCGTCGTACCAGCTTTCGCCGATTTCGGCATCTACTTTTAATGGAACATCTAATTCCACCGCATTTTCCATCACATCTGTAATGACCTTCAAAAAGTCATTCACTTCTTCATCTGGCACTTCAAAGATGAGTTCATCGTGTACTTGTAAGAGTAAGCGAGCTTTCCAATTTCCTCCCTCTAACTCATTCCCCATATCAACCATTGCTTTTTTAATAATATCAGCGGCTGTCCCTTGAATCGGTGTATTCATTGCGGTTCTTTCCGCAAAGCTTCTTAAATTAAAGTTACGACTTGTTAATTCCGGTAAATAGCGACGACGATGCAGAAGCGTTGCAACATAACCCGATTCACGAGCTTCCTCGACAATCTCATCCATATACTGTTTCACTTTCGGATAACTTTGGAAATATCGCTCAATAAATTCAGCCGCTTCCTTACGGGTAATATTTAAACTTTGTGATAATCCATAATCACTAATTCCATACACGATTCCGAAGTTGACTGCCTTTGCACTTCTTCTCATGGTGCTAGTCACTTCATCCTCTTTTACATGAAAGACATCCATCGCTGTTTTTGTATGAACGTCCATATCTTCTTGGAATGCCTCTTTAAGCTTTTCATCCCCAGAAATATGAGCCAACACTCTTAACTCAATTTGTGAATAATCGGCAGCAATGATTTTCCATCCCTTTTCCGAAGCGATAAAAGCTTTACGAATTTTTCGTCCTTCCTCTAGACGAATCGGGATGTTTTGTAAATTCGGATCCGTTGAGCTTAATCGTCCTGTTTGGGTTAAGGCTTGGTTAAAGCGCGTGTGAATCTTACTAGAATCTTCTTTAATTACCTTCAATAACCCTTCAATATACGTTGAATTCAACTTCCCTAATTGACGATAATGAAGAATATGGTCAATGATCTCATGTTTACCTGCTAGCTTCTCTAACACATCAGCTGAAGTTGAATAGCCTGTCTTCGTCTTTTTTATCGGTGGAAGCTCTAGCTTTTCAAACAGAATCTCCCCTAACTGCTTTGGTGAATTAATGTTAAATGACTGACCTGCTAGCTCATGAATGTCCTGTTCTAGCTTACTGAGACGCTCCTCTAAATCCTCACCCATTTGAACGAGCTGTGCCTTATCAACCTTAACACCAGTTAATTCCATTTGACCTAAAACAAGCGACAATGGCAATTCTAAATCATAAAAGAGTTCAAATTGCTCATTTTCTTTTAGTTCGTTTTCAAGTGGCTCTTTTAAATCAAAAGTTGCCTGTGCTTTACGCACCAAATGCTCCGCTAGCACTTCTTCTTCCGGAGCCTTCCGTTTAGCTCCTTTTCCATAAACGACTTCATCTGATTGCACATAACCCCCATTTTTACGTTGAACGATGTCATCCATATCGTGAGAAGAATGAGATGGGTCAAGTAAATAGGAAGCCATTAATAAGTCAAACTCGACTCCAGTAAGTTCTACACCTTGCCATCCGAACAAAACAACCGCACGTTTGGCATCAAAAATCCATTTCTTCTTTGTTTCATCCTTTAACCATGCTTTAAAAACTTCGGACTGAAGAGCCGTCTCAGGAGAAAGGTAATAACGACCCGTCTCGTTAACTAGAGCAATTCCGATTATTTCTGATTGATGATAATGCTCATCCAAAACCTCAACAATTAAAGCAGCTGGACTGCTTAATTGCTCTTTTTTGATATCTGTTAAGATTTCAAATTGCAAATCCTCCACTTTTTCCTGCACTTCATCCATTTGTTCATCTGGAGCAAATTTCTCTAATAAGGACTTAAATTCTAGTTCTTTAAAAAACTGTACGACGTCCTTGCTTTCATATTCACCAAAACCTAAATCATTGAGATCCATATCAAGAGGAACTTCTAGAAAAATCGTAGCTAAATCTTTACTCATCATCGCTTGCTCTTTATTTTCTTCCAGCCGTTCCTTCATCTTTTTGCCTGAAATTTGCTCAATCGAGTCCAATACCTTTTCAATCGTTCCAAACTCTTTTAAAAGTTTAAGGGCTGTTTTTTCTCCGACACCAGGAACCCCTGGAATATTATCTGAGCTATCTCCCATTAAACCTTTCATATCGATAATTTGTTTTGGTTCAAGTCCATATTTTTCATGTAAAAAAGCAGGGGTATATTCCTCAACTTGAGAAATTCCCTTTTTCGTTAATGACACTGTGACATTGTCTGAAACGAGTTGAAGTAAATCCTTATCACCTGTATAAATTTTTACTTGCCACTCTTCACCGGCAGCTTCTTTTGCAAACGTGCCGATAATATCATCTGCTTCATAATTTTCCGCTTCAAATCGTTTAATTTGAAAAGCATCAAGCAACTCACGAACGAGTGGAAACTGCTCCGAAAGCTCTGGTGGAGTTTTTTGACGTCCCCCTTTATATTCACTAAATGTTTTATGCCTAAATGTCGTTTTTCCAGCATCAAAAGCAACTAACATATGTGTCGGCTTGTCCTCTTCTATAATCTTCATTAGCATAGTAGTAAAACCATAAACCGCGTTTGTATAAACACCTTTATCATTATTTAAAAGGGGTAAAGCAAAAAACGCACGATAGGCAATACTGTTGCCGTCAATTAATACGAGCTTCTTCAAAATCATCGCTCCTTTTCTACACTTATTCTCTAATTTATTGTAGCACACATACGTTCGAAAACGAAAAAATGTACTTAGCTGTTGAGAAAGGAATGTGATGCGGATTGGAAAGGGGTAGTTGTGGCAACTTCCCCTAGGACTTGTGCTTTATTACCAAGTGCTGGTGATTCGCACCCTAATTTACCACAGCATCACTTTTCATTACCTATCCCGCTCGATTCGCACCCTAATTTGACTCAGCATCAATTTTCATTACCTATCCCACCTTATTCGCACCCTAATTTGCCACAGCACGGCTTTTCATTACTTATCCCGCTCAATTCGCACCCTAATTTGCCACAGCACCGCTTTTCATTACCTATCCCGCTCAATTCGCACCCTAATTTGACTCAGCACGGCTTTTCATTACCTATCACGCTCAATTCGCACCCTAATTTGACTCAGCATCAATTTTCATTACCTATCACGCTCAATTCGCACCCTAATTTGACTCAGCACGGCTTTTCATTACCTATTCCACACGATTCGCACCCTAATTTAACACAGCATCAATTTTCATTACCTATCCCGCTCAATTCGCACGGTAATTTTCACAAAAATGCCTCTGAGGAACCATTCCTCAGAGGCATTTTCTCTATAACGCGACCACCATTTATTGCTAACTATGTTTCTCTCTTACACATATTAAAAAAATAGAATATTTACTCAGTCAATCCCATTAACAATCTTGTGTAAGGCGAATCAGCTGGTAGCACAATCACGGTCTCATCACCAATTGTCTTTTTATACGATTCTAACGTACGGTAAAGCTGGTAGAATTCTACATCCTGACCGAATGCTTCATTATATATCTGGGCTGCTTCTGCTTCCCCTTCTGAAATAATAATATTGGCATCAGCTGTTGCTGTCGCGATCAATTCTTGAACTTCGCGATCCGTGTTAGCACGAATACGGTTAGCTTCCGCATCCCCTTCAGATAAATAATCCTGTGCCGTGGTTTGTCGCTCTGAAATCATTCGACGATAAACCGCTTCTTCGTTCTCTTCCGGTAAATCAGCACGCTTCATACGAATATCTGTTAAACTAATTCCGTAATTACCATTATCTAATGAATTGTTTACTCGATCACGAACGAGTTCACCAATATCGCCACGTGCTGCTCCTTCTGAACCTGAATTAATGATTGAATCAAAATTTAATTGTCCAAGCTCGGCACGAATCGCAGAGAAAATAATTTCACCCATTATTGCTTCGGCATTTTCTATCGTTCTCGCATTGGCAATCATTTGTTGTGGGTTCTCAATTCTCCAGACTGCGTAATAATCAGCAAGCATACGTTTTTTATCACTCGTGTTAATCTCTGCTGTCGGAATATCATAAACCATTTGGTACTTAGGCAATGTAGTGACCGTTTGAATAAATGGTATTTTATAAGATAAACCTGGCTCATCCTCAATTTTGACGACTTCACCAAATTGACGAACAACTTTAAATTCCCCTTGCTCTACAATAAATAAATTACTTAGCACAACGGCAACAAGAGCGATGAGGATAACAGCGGTTGCTCCTAATTTTACGTATTTCTTATAATTTTCTGGTGTTCTGCGTTCATTAATATCGACAATATTAAGGTCATCACTCATCGTTTTCAGAACCTCCTTCATTATCATTGTTGTTTAATGGTGGTGGATTAGAGGCATTACTGTTATTGCCGCTTTCAATCGGACGTATCGGCAAATAATTAATCGTATCATTATTGCTATCCATAATATAAATATCGGTATGAGGTAAAACTTGTTCTAATGTTTCTAATAATAAACGTTGTCTCGTTACATCAGGATTTACTAAATATTCCGTATAAAGGGCATCAAAATGTGCGATATCCCCACGTGCTCGCTCAATACGCTCTGTTTTTTGTCCTTCAGCTCGGGAAATAATCGCATCCTTTTCCCCTTCTGCCTCATTCTTTTTCTGATTTTCATATTTTCTTGCTTCGTTTATTTTAGTTAAACGCTCTTCTCTCGCATCGGTCACTTCTGTAAAAGCACGACGTACCTCTTGTGTTGGTAATTCAACATCTTGTAATTTAACATCTTGAATGCTAATTCCAATTTGGTAAATCTCAATTAACTCAACAAGATTTTCAAACACTCTTGCTTCAATTTCTGGACGTTGATCGGTCAAAGCATCATCGATATTGGCACTTCCAATGACTCCTCTTAAAGAGGCAGAAGCTGCATTATATAAAACCGTTTCTGGCTCCTTTGTACTAAATAAAAATTGTTCTGGATCACTAATTCTCCATTGAACTGCTAAATCGGCAAAAACAATAAATTCATCCCCAGTAATCATTTTTGCTTCATTTGTAAATTCCACAACCTCGCCACCCTCTTCTTGGTAGCCCACTTGTAGATTATAAGTACCCCTTGATAAAATTTCGACTTTTTGAATTGGCCATGGCAATTTAAACTTTAAACCTGGCTCAGTGACAGTCTCCTCAACTTTTCCGAATGTAATAACAGCAGCTTGTTCAGATTCATCCACTATGTACCAACCCGTGACTAAAAATAAACCTAGGACTGCTACAACAATTAGGGAGACAAAACCCGTTACTAATTGTTTGATCGTCATCTTTATTCCCCTCTCTTTCTATGTACTTTTTCTATACGAAATACTTATGCAAAAGGTTTCGATCTTTTACACAAGATTTTACTACTTTCTATCCTATCACATTAAGATGCAAAGATTTTCCCCAATTTTATGAAATTTCTTTTCTATCTCCTCAAAAAAAAAGGACGAAAGCCTGTACGCTTTCGCCAAATAAAGGGAATTCAATGTGATCAGCTGGAACATTTCCACTAATCAGACATTGAGGGGAACCGTTCAAAGTAAGTATAACTTCCACTCATTAACCCTTTATAAAGCCAATGTAAATAATTCGTAAAAACAGTCCATTATTTTCCTATAGCTTTTTAATTAACAAAACAAAAATAGGCCATGCTCATAAGGTCGTTTTTAACCTTATTGCACAGCCCTTCCTTTTCAATTTATTGCTCCTCACGTAAATCTAGTTCCCAATCTTCTTCATGTTCTCTTTTAAATTTCATTGAAAAAGTCGTTCCTTTTCCAAGTTCACTTTCCACTTCAATTTGAGCATGGTGAGCTTCGACCAAATGTTTGACAATCGCTAGACCAAGCCCTGTCCCACCTGAATTACGGCTTCTCGCTCGATCGACTCGGTAAAAACGTTCAAAAATTCGAGGACACTCCTGCTCGCTTATTCCAATTCCTGTGTCTTCCACTTTCCACTCAACGAAATCGTCATAACCCTTAAGATAAACATCAATTTTTCCTTCAGCAGGTGTGTACGTTATTGCATTACTAATTAAATTAATCGCAATTTGTTTGATCCGCTCAAAGTCACCTTCCATTTCAAAATGGCCTTCAAGGTGCATCTCTAGTTGAATCGATTTATCCAATGCTTTTTCTTTTAAAAGCGTCACAGCCTCTTCCACTGCCACAGCCATATTCAACTTCGACCAATTCAATTGGAAAAAATGTTGTTCAATTTTAGATAACTCAAGCAGGTCATGTATAAGCCCTTGCAACCGTTCACTTTCCTTCCAAATGATATGAAGGAATTTTTCTCGGTATGCTTCATCATGCATGGCTCCATCAAGTAATGTCTCACTAAAACCTTTAATCGATGTGACCGGTGTTTTTAACTCATGTGAGACATTAGCCACAAAGTCTTTTCGAACTTGTTCGAGCTTTTTTAGTTCTGTAATATCGTGCATAACGAGTGCTATCCCTTTAAAACTCCCTTTATGGCTAATAACAGGTGCACCGTGAACATCATAATGTTTAATCTCAAGATGTTTTTCAAATGTGATTTGTTTTCGAATCTTCTCTTCTGTCATAAAAACAGACTGGATCAGTTGAATAATTTCTTTATGTCCAATGACATCATGGTATAATTTATGATCCCATTTATCCGTATTTTCTTGAAAAATATCTCGACATGTTTTATTAATTAACGAGATATCGCCACGCATATTAATTAAAATAAGGCCGCTGCCCATGTTTTCAATCAAGGTTTCCATTCGTTCTTTTTGGAGTTGATGACGATTTGTAATATGTTCAAGATTACTCGCTAATACGTTTACTGATTTCGTTAATTGACCAATTTCATCTTGGTTACCTTCAACGGTCCTCGCTTTAAAATTCCCTTTAGCTAATTCATTCGCTACATCTGTCACACTTTCAATCGGACGAATCATTTGTGAAGTGATCCGATAAATCACTAAAAATATAACGACAGCCGCTAAAGAAAAACTAATGATTAAAAATGTCCACATATTACGATTCATCGCATGAATGTCGGATGTGGGTAGACCTAAACGGACAATTCCAACTTTTTCTGACCCTTCCATAACTGGAACCGCCATATACAACAACTCATTTTCAACCGTGGTACTATAGCGAATTTGTTTTCCAGATTCCCCCGTTAACAATTCAATAATTTCTGGACGTTCAAGATGATTTTCCATTAGTTCAGGGTCTGTACTTGATTCTCCAATTACTTCACCATCACTTAAGATAATCGTCACTCGTACATCTAATTCATGACTAACATTATTTGTAAATTCTTGAATATTATCATCTAAAAGACTGTTTTCTTCGATAAGAAAGGCGACAAGTTTGGCATCATTTTCAAGCCTTTCGGTCGTGTAATCAAGGTGAAACTCTTTAAATAATTGCCCAATCGCTACTCCAAGGCCTGCGAGAACGAGCAAAATAGTGAGCATGACCGAAATCATTAAGCGAAATCTTAACTTAACCATTTAATTGAGGCTCTTCCAATTTATATCCTAGTCCACGAATCGTTTTTATATAAATTGGTTTTTTTGTGTTTGGTTCAATCTTTTCACGAAGATGGCTTATATGAACATCAACAATTCTTGTATCGCCAACAAATTCATAATTCCAAACGGCATTAAGAAGCTGATCTCTCGTTAAGACACGTCCTTTATGATTCATTAAGTATAATAACAATTCAAATTCTTTTGGTGTAACGTCGATTGCTTTATTCTGATAATAGACCTCGTAATTTTCTGGATAGATCTCAACCTCACCTACCATCATTTTTTCATTCTGTACGATAGGTTCAACTTGTTCTGGTGAGGTTTGTTGAGCCACTCTTCGTAAAATCGCTCTTACTCTTGCGACAACCTCCCTTGGACTAAAAGGCTTGGTCATATAATCATCAGCCCCAAGCTCTAGACCAAGTACTTTATCAAACTCATCATCCTTGGCTGTGAGCATCAGAATCGGTGTCATAATTTTGTTTTGTCTTAACTGCTTACATACTTCGAGACCATCCATCACAGGAAGCATTAAATCTAAAACGATTAAATCATACTTTTCGTTTTCTGCCTTTTTCAAAGCTGCTCCACCATCATGCACCGTATCGACCTCATAACCCGATTGCTGCAAATTAAATTGCAATAATGTTGCGATTGACTCTTCATCATCCACTACTAATAGACGTTGTGACATTTACTATCTCCTCCGCTCTTCCTCTTCTACGAGATCATTCACGGTTCCCCAATTTCTTTTTTCTCTATTTTCACCATTAGTATACCAAAAAAGGAACGCTTTTTATTAAAATAAAGAAAACAAATCTACTTATAGTTCAATTTGCAAAGAAATAGCTGACGAAAAACTAAGCCGTTGTGTTCTTTTCTGTTGCTTTTGGCTTCATTGACGTCCTTTGATTCCCTTTGCGGCTCTTTTTCAGCTGCTTTTGGCATCATAGCCTCCCTTTGATTCCCTTAGACACCTATTTAATGACACTAAAGCAATCATTGACCGTTACAAATCCAAAATCCAGCCATTTAATGGAAGAGAGAGGGATTCTAAAGTATTCTAAGCATTCGAATACTTAGAATCCCTCGAATGAGAAAACTCAAAAAAAGGGCTTGCCCTCATAACGTCATTTTCATAACCTTATGGGACAGCCCTCTTTGACTTTTAAAAACTATTCTTTTGGAAGAGCTTCCATCACAGCACGTACCGAATCTACTGATTTTGCGAGTGCTGCTTTTTCATCATCTAATAAATCTAATTCTACAATTTTTTCAATACCGTCTCCACCTAAAATCGTTGGTACGCCTAAGTATAAATCCTCATAGCCATACTCACCTTCAAGATAAGCTATCGTTGGAATCACACGTTTTTTATCTTTAATAATCGCTTCAACCATTTGAGTTAACGAAGCGGCTGGTGCATAGTACGCACTACCGTTACCTAATAAACCAACAATCTCACCGCCACCTTTACGTGTGCGTTCCACAATCTCTTCTAAACGCTCTTCAGAGATCAACTTCGATAAAGGGACGCCGCCTGCGAATGAGTAGCGAATTAATGGAACCATATCATCCCCGTGACCACCAAGAACAAAACCTGTAATATCCTCGACAGACAAGTTAAGTTCTTGTGCAATAAATGTGCGGAAACGAGCTGTATCAAGCACACCAGATTGTCCAATAACACGGTTTTTCGGGAAGCCTGACTCTTTATAGACTGTATAAGTCATTGCATCTGCTGGGTTTGTTAAAACGATAATATAGCAGTTAGGAGAATGTTTAACCACTTCTCTAGTAACAGCTTTCATAATACCAGCGTTTGTACTGACTAAATCATCACGGCTCATCCCTGGTTTACGAGCAATACCTGCTGTAATCACGACTACGTCAGAATCTTTTGTATCTTCGTAGTTTGAAGTACCAACAATGTTTGAGTCAACCCCTTGTACAGGTGTTGATTCTAACATATCAAGGGCTTTCCCTTTAGTTGGCCCTTCTAATTGAGGAATGTCAACTAAGACTACATCGCCCAACTCTTTTTGTGCGACCATTAATGCAGTAGTTGCTCCTGTAAAACCTGCTCCAATAACTGAAATCTTTCTACGCTTAATTGCCATTTTATAACCACTCCTGATTGTTGTTTTCAACTAACGATCAAACAATAAAAAATGACTCAATGAGAGAGCGTATGTAGGAAGATCACATACGCTCTTGATAGACTTAACGATTAAGATTATAGGTTTTTGATTAACTCATCCGCAAAACCAGAACATTTAACTTCTGTAGCACCGTCCATAAGACGAGCGAAGTCATAAGTCACAACCTTGCTGGCGATTGTTTTATCCATTGAAGACATGATTAAGTCCGCTGCTTCATTCCAACCTAAGTGACGAAGCATTAATTCACCAGATAATAAAACAGAAGATGGGTTCACTTTATCTTGACCAGCATACTTAGGAGCTGTACCGTGAGTTGCTTCAAAGATAGCATGTCCAGTTACATAGTTAATGTTTGCTCCTGGAGCGATACCGATACCACCAACTTGAGCTGCTAATGCATCAGAAATATAGTCACCGTTTAAGTTCATTGTTGCTACAACATCAAACTCTTTTGGACGTGTTAAGATTTGTTGTAAGAAAATATCAGCAATTGAATCTTTCACAAGAATTTTACCTGCTGCAAGAGCCTCGTCTTGTGCTTTATTTGCTGCTTCAACGCCTTTTTCTTCAACAATCTTATCATACTGAGCCCATGTGAATACTTTATCGCCGAATTCTTTTTCAGCAAGCTCATAACCCCAATTTTTGAATGCTCCTTCAGTAAACTTCATGATGTTACCTTTATGAACTAAAGTAACACTCTTACGTCCTTCATCAAGTGCATATTGAATCGTCGCACGAACTAAACGCTCCGTACCTTCTTTTGAAACCGGCTTAACACCAATACCAGAAGTTTCAGGGAAACGGATTTTCTTCGCTCCTAGTTCTTCTTGTAAAAACTTCACTAGCTTTTGAACTTCTTCAGAACCTTCTTGATACTCAATTCCAGCATAAATATCCTCTGAGTTTTCACGGAAGATAACCATATCTGTATCTTCTGGACGTTTAACTGGAGAAGGTACTCCTTGGAAATAACGTACTGGACGTAAGCATACATATAAATCTAACTCTTGACGTAGAGCAACGTTTAAAGAACGAATTCCCCCACCAACTGGAGTTGTTAAAGGTCCTTTAATAGCGATCATATATTTATCAATAGCTTCTAACGTTTCTTCAGGTAACCAGCTACCTGTTTCGTTAAATGCTTTTTCACCAGCAAGAATTTCTTTCCATACGATTTTCTTCTCACCGTTATAAGCTTTTTCAACTGCAGCATCTAAAACTCTTGAAGCTGCCGCCCAAATATCAGGGCCTGTCCCGTCTCCCTCAATAAAAGGAATGATTGGATTGTTTGGTACATCAAGTACCCCGTTATTTACCTTAATTACTTCACCGTTTGCCATATTACATAAACCTCCTCGAAATAATTACTCTATAAAAAACTTCGCATATCTAGCTTATCAAATAAACATAAAAATTGTCACTTAATATCTATATTTACGTATACAAAATTCGACTTTTTTATGTATAAGGGGAAGGTTCCCCCTCTTATTAAATTTGCTGCCTGCGTTGTATGATGAAATATTAGCTAATCACCTCTTAGAAAAAGGTCAATTTTTAACGTTTTTCTAAAGGAATGTAAACTTGTTTGTTTGGTCCATTGTATTCCGCACGCGGACGAATTAATCGGTTATTACTGTATTGTTCTAGAATGTGGGCTAACCAGCCTGACGTACGACTTACTGCAAAAATTGGCGTAAATAAATCATGATCAATTCCTAAACTGTGATACACACTTGCTGAATAGAAATCAACATTTGGTAAAATGCCTTTTTCGGCAGTGAAAATTTCGTCAATTTTAACAGACATTTCATACCATTTTTTCTCACCGGTAATTTCAGTCAAGCGTTTAGACATCTCTTTTAAATGCTTCGCACGTGGGTCTCCGTTCTTATAAACACGATGTCCAAAGCCCATAATTTTTTCTTTATTATCAATGGCTTTACGTACAAAAGGCTCGACATTTTCAACCGTGTCAATTTCCGTTAACATCTTCATAACGGCTTCATTTGCTCCACCATGAAGTGGTCCTTTTAAAGCCCCGATTGCTGCTGTAATACCAGAATATACATCAGATAATGTCGCAACACAGACACGGGCTGTAAAAGTGGAAGCATTTAATTCGTGGTCTGCGTGAAGAACAAGCGCTTTGTTAAATGCATCTACAGAGATTTCGTCTGGATCTTCACCTTTTAACATGTAAAGGAAGTTCGCTGCAAAACTCAAATCTTTCTTTGGTGCAATTGGGTCTTTTCCTTCACGTAAACGCGAAAACGCTGTCACGATTGTCGGGATCTTTGCTTGAAGCTTTAATGCTTTAAGACGGTTCGCAGATTCTTCCATTACATCTGCATCCTCATCATAAAGTCCTAAACTTGAAATAGCAGTTCTTAAAGCTGCCATTGGGTGAATATCTTTTAATGGATAGCTCTTCATTTGTTCAATCACTTCATTTGGAATCGCAGCATGTTCAGCAAGTTGGCCTTTAAGTTCATTTAACTCTGCTTCTTTTGGTAAACGACCGTTCCAAAGCAAGAAAATGACTTCTTCAAAACTGGCATGATCCGCTAAATCATCAATTTCATAACCTTGATAAGTTAGCGTACTGTCAATAATTGAACTTACGCTTGAAGTTGTTGCTACAATACCTTCTAATCCACGAGTTGCACTCACAATAACCTCTCCTTTATCCCATAAAATCTTTCCTCAAAGCATATAGTAAATGCTTACATTTCCAAGTGAAGCATATGGAAATGTGCTATGTAGAAAGGAACTCCACCTCCCATTATAAACATTTTTTTACTTTTGTGAATGTTTTCGACTAAACAAATTAAAAGATGCCAAAAATTACATTTAATTTTGATATTTCAATTAAAAATAAAAGGGAGAGTGCTTATACATTCTCCCTTCTACTTATAAATAAAATCATCTCGATTCTAATATAGTAAACTTCGGCTTTATTTTATACTTTGAGGCCTACTGGTTCCATTAGTAAGTCTACTCCGCGGGTGAATCGGGAGCCTCCGGGCATTCCACTCGCTCCGTTTTGGACCTTTGTATTTTTTATTGGCAATGAAACATCCTTTGGATCTTCTCTTAGTGACCCCTTTTGAATGGAGCCTCTTCACCTATCCACCCAATTTCGAAAAGAATTGGATCATTTGCATCATTAGATAGGCGATGCCAGCACCGATTAATGGCCCGACTGCGACACCGTTAAACAAAGCTACTGCCAAAATCGTTCCGAAGACGAGAGCCGTCGTAATATGCGGATCTTCTTTTAATAAATCTAAACCACTGGCCGCAATTAAAGCAACCATAATCCCTGCTGCTAATGCAACCCATGCATAAGGAGAACGAACAGCTTCCCCTAATTGTTTGAAACCAATTTCCCCTGTCACAATCGGGGTTAACACAGCAATCGTAATCACAGTAACTCCGATATTAATACCCTTTGTTTGTAATAGAGGAAAAAGTTTATCACCTAACCCAACCCATTTAATTACTAATAAAAAAGCAACAGCAACTAATAAAGACTGGTTTTTGGCCATAATGGCGATTGCTAATAAGACGAGCATAAATAATGTTGCTTGAGACATTTTATCGTCCCTTTCTTACGGTTTCATCGTTATTTGTGCTCCAGGTTTTTCACTCCTGTTGTTAAAGAGAACTCTAGAATGGGCGACGGTTAATGACGACAAATTGCCCATTTCTCACTAACTTGGAGAACCATTTGATTAATAAAGCTTTAAACACGGCTCTCGTTTTTGGTATTAATAAAAGGAGGCCGAGGATGTCGGTAATAAAACCAGGAATTAATAGGGCCAAACCTCCAAATAAAATACATAGGCCATCTAGCATGACTTGATTTGGCATTTGACCTTGATTGATTTGCATTTGAGCTAATCGAATTGCTTGTAGTCCTTCGCGTTTAGCAAGCCAAGCCCCAAAAACACTTGAAAAGACAATTAATATAATCGTTGGCCAAATACCAATGATTTGGCTAACTAAAATAAAGCCGATTACTTCAAGAAGTGGAAAAAGCAACAAAAGGAGCAAAAAATACTTAGGCATAATATCCCTCTTTTTTTTTATAGATTATCAAATATTTATACGAACGAAACAAACTCATACGATTGAACTACTCCCACTTATCGACCTTACGGTCTGATTGAAGTGGGAGATTCTTGGGAACAGAGCGTACTTGCCAGCGGTTTTCTTTGCCAACAGAGGTTTCTCTTATGGACCAAGCTATCCCCGTCGATTCCTACGGTTCTGTATGTTGTTTAAGCCAAGTGGAAGGTTCTTACCCCTTCGGCTAGAATATTTTGGCTGGCATTGATATCTCGATCGTGATGTTTATCGCAAATAGAACACGTCCAGTCCCTTATTTCAAGAGATTTCTTGCCCTCTTGATGTCCACATTCAGAACAGATTTGACTAGATGGATACCACCTGCTTATTTTCACAATGGTTTTCCCATACCATTTCGCTTTGTATTCTAATTTCGATACAAAGGCAGACCAGGATACATCCGAGATCGATTTGGCTAATTTATGATTACGCAACATTCCTTTGGTGTTCAAATCTTCGATACAGACAATATCGTGGTTTTTGATGAGGTCTGTACTTAGTTTGTGAAGGAAATCGTCACGTTGGTTCATTACTCTTTCGTGTAATCTAGCAACTCTACGTTTTTGTTTCTGATAGTTTTTGGCATCAAGAAGGTTCATACCCTTGTTTTTAGCATTTAACGCACGTCTTGAAAGTTTTCGTTGCTCACGTCTTAATTTCTTTTCCATTTTGGCTGTGAACGTATGATTGTCCATCTTGTGACCATCCGAAAAAACCGCAAAATCCTTGATGCCTAAATCTATACCGATAGATGATTCCGTTTTCTTCAAGGGCTGTACGTCTGTTTTGACTACAATGGATACAAAGAACTTTCCGCTTGGATTTCGTCTGACTGTAGCGCTCAGAATACGTCCTTCAACCTCACGACTTTTGGCCAAGCGAACAAGACCCAGTTTCGGCAATTTAATTTTGTTGTTTACTATGGCAATGTTGCTATTTGTTACTTTCGTGGTGTAGGATTGTACCGGATTCTTTTTAGACTTGAAGCGCGGAGCTTTATTTTGTTTCTTGAAGAATCGAGTAAAGGAATCGGCAAGATTTTTCAGGGAGGATTGAAGGGCAATGCTATCCACTTCTTTTAGCCATACGAATTCCTTTTTTAGTTGGGTTAATTGGGCCGAACAAGAAGAATACGTTAACCCTTTGCCTGTTTTTTGATAAGTATCGTTCCATTGCCCTAAAAAGCGATTGAATACAAAACGAGAACAGCCGATGGTTTTGGCAATCAGGGTTTCTTGTTCTTTGCTTGGATAGAGACGGAATTTGTATGCTTTGTTGATGAGCATTGTTTTCACCCCCGATAGGAATGTATGTTCTCATTATACCCTAACAAGAATCTCTTTGGCTACCGCCAACCGACATTCATCTCCCCCTTATCGTTGGGCTTCTCCCTTCACACGATTGAAGGGGGAGTCTTCTGTCGGGAAATGATAAAAATAGAGGAGAAGGGGATTCCCTTCTCCTCTTCCTCTTTAATTATAGAACACTCGCATGTCCTCTGTAAATATCTCCGCGTGTGCTATCTACAGTGACGTCTTCTCCTTCAGTAAAGAGATTAAGCGCATTCTGTACCCCTACAATCACTGGTGTATTTAAACTTAAACCCACAACAGCTGCATGAGATGTTAATCCACCTTCTTCAGTAATAACAGCCGCTGCTTTTTCAAAAGCAGGGATCATATCTTTGTCAGTACTCTGCATCACTAAAATCGAGTTTGATTTTACTTTGGCAATCGCTTCACCCGCATCTTTAGCAATAACGATTTGGCCAGTTACAGAGCTACGCCCAATTCCTTGACCTTTAGCAATCACTTCACCAATGACATGAACTTTAATTAAGTTCGTTGTACCTGATTCACCGACTGGAACACCTGCTGTGATAACAACACGCTCGCCTTGTTTAATAATGCCTGACTCAACCGCAGCGTCAACCGTAATCTCTAACATATGATCAGTTGATTTCGCCTTTTCTCCCAATACAGGGATTACTCCCCATACTAGACTCAATTGACGAAAGGCATTTTTATTACTCGTTACCGCAATAATATCTGCTTTCGGACGATATTTTGAAACAATTTGAGCCGTATAACCACTTTCCGTTGCCGATAAAATATAAGACGTATTTAAATTAAAAGCAGTATGAACAACGGACTGACCGATTGCACTAGTCGTTGTCATTGTATCTTCAGCCTTTGTAATCTTATTTAGCATCGCTTTATAATTTAAACCTTGCTCTGCACGTGCTGCAATTTTATTCATTGTTTGAACAGCTTCAACTGGGTAATCACCAGCAGCTGTCTCCCCTGACAGCATAATTGCATCCGTTCCATCAAAAATCGCATTGGCAACATCACTTGCTTCTGCTCTTGTTGGGCGTGGATTACGTTGCATCGAATCTAACATTTGTGTCGCTGTAATAACCGGTTTTGCTTCTGTATTACACTTCTTAATTAATTGCTTTTGTACTAATGGTACTTCTTCAACTGGGATTTCTACCCCTAAATCACCACGGGCAACCATTAACCCGTCTGACACTTGAAGAATTTCATCGATGTTATCAACACCTTCTTGATTTTCAATTTTTGGAATGATTTTGATAGTACCTCCACCATTGCTTTCAAGAAGCTCACGGATTTCAAGCACATCTGATGCACGACGGACAAATGAAGCCGCAACAAAATCGACATCCTGCTCAATTCCAAATCGTATGTCAGCAGCGTCTTTATCTGTAATACCAGGAAGATTAACACTCACATTAGGGACATTAACACCTTTTTTATTTTTTAAAACACCACTATTTTTTACCTTGGTCACAAGCTCTGAATCACGAAGTTCTGTAACTTCTAATTCAATTAATCCGTCATCCAATAATAAGGTCGAACCAATTTGCACATCCTTAACAAGCTCTGGATATGTAATTGAAATGATTTCATTATTCCCAACCACTTCATTCATGGATACGATTAACGACTGTCCTGCTTTTAACTCAACCATACCGTTTTCTAATGTTTGAGTACGGATTTCTGGACCTTTTGTATCTAACAAAATAGCGACTGTTTTCCCAGTTATTTTTGAAGCCTCTCGGATATTTTTAATACGTGCCCCATGTTCTTCATAATCACCATGAGAAAAATTCAAACGAGCAACATTCATACCTGCCTCTATTAATTGGACAAGTTTTTCAACACTCTCACTGGCTGGACCGATTGTACATACAATTTTCGTTTTACGCATAATTGCCTCCTATATAATTCTACTACTCCAAAAGCACACAAGAAATGAAAGAATTAAATGGATAATTCTTGTGATAGCTTGTACATATCTAAATTAACTTCATGTTTTTGTGATAGAACTTCTTCAATACCATGATAAACAAGTTCATTCTTTTGAATACCTACAGTGACACCGGCTTTTCCATCTATTAAAAGATCAACAGCCTTTGCCCCTAAACGACTAGCGAGCACTCGATCAGACGCTGTTGGTGAACCCCCACGTTGAATATGCCCTAAAACTGTTACACGAGTTTCCATATTCGTTGCATCACTAATTTCTTTTCCGAAACTAAATCCATTTCCTACACCTTCAGCAACGATGATGATACTATGTTTTTTGCCACGCTCTTGCCCGCGCTTTAAACGGTTAACGATTTGGTCCATATCATAATCAGCTTCAGGAATCAGAATTGTTTCGGCCCCATCAGCGAGTCCTGCCCATAAAGCAAGATCTCCAGCATGACGGCCCATAACTTCAATTACATAAGTTCTCTCATGTGAAGTAGCTGTATCACGAATTTTATCAATCGCTTCAATAATGGTATTTAATGCTGTATCAAATCCAATCGTAAAGTCTGTACCTGGAATATCATTATCAATCGTTCCTGGTACCCCGATAGTTGGGAAACCATGCTCAGTTAATTTTTTGGCCCCTTGGAAAGAACCGTCACCACCAATGACAACTAAACCTTCAATACCAAATTTCTTTAATTGCTCAATTCCCTTTTGTTGACCTTCTAATGTTTTAAATTCTTCACAGCGTGCCGTATAAAGCATCGTTCCACCACGATGGATAATATCACCAACAGAGCCAAGCTCCATTTTATGAATATCACCAGCAATTAAACCAGCATATCCATAATTAATTCCGTAAACTTCAAGTCCGTGGAAAATCGCCTTTCTTACAACCGCACGAATCGCCGCATTCATCCCTGGCGAATCTCCACCACTTGTTAAAACTCCAATTCTTTTCATCGGTGTTAAACCTCCTAAAACAAAATTAAAACATATAAATTTTCATGCCTATCGAACTAGTCAATACATAACTTCCAAAATCAGACGAAATTTAGTTCAAAAGCATAGTCGTTTTAATAACGTAGTCTAATTACTCATTTTTCACCACTATCCCTTAAAAAATACCACTACCGATTCACGAATACAATACAGATTTTCATAAAAATTATGTAGATCGTCGATTTTGTGAAAATATTGATAGAACAAGCTTTTCCAGGCGAAATATAGTGTACTTCTTTATAATAAAAAGTACTCTCTAAGAAAAGAAAGTACTTAATTAGTGTGCGTTATTGTGATCGCTTTCATCACTATATTGTCCGATATTTTTAAATTTCTCATATTTTTGCGAAAGAAGTTCTTCCTCAGACAATAATGAAAGTTCCTTTAATGATTTTTTGATCGTCTCACCAATGTATTCAGCTTGTTCTTTGACATCTCGATGAGCCCCACCTTTGACTTCGCGAATAATTTCATCGATAATTCCTAACTCCTTTAAATCGGGAGCCGTAATTTTCATCGTTTCAGCCGCTTTTTGGGCAAGCGAAGAATCTTTCCAAAGGAGAGCCGCTGCTCCTTCTGGTGAAATAACAGAATATGTTGAGTTTTCAAGCATGTGGATATGATTTCCAACACCTAAAGCAAGAGCTCCACCACTTCCGCCTTCTCCGATTACAATACAAATAATTGGTACTTTTAAACCAGCCATTTCAAGCAAGTTCCGAGCGATCGCTTCACTTTGTCCGCGCTCTTCTGCTTCTTTACCAGGATAAGCCCCTTTTGTATCAATAAAACAAATAATAGGACGCTGGAATTTATCTGCTTGTTTCATTAAGCGTAATGCCTTTCGATACCCTTCTGGATGTGGACTACCAAAATTACGATAAATATTGTCCTTTGTATTTTTGCCACGCTGATGGCCAATGACCGTTACAGGTGTTCCGTTAAACTTAGCAATACCAGCTACAATTGCTGGATCATCTCCATATAAACGATCACCGTGCATTTCTAAAAAGTCGGTAAACAAATGATCAATATAATCTAATGTGGTTGGTCGCTCCGTATGCCGTGCGATCTGTACTCGTTCCCAAGGCTGTAGATTGCCATAAATCTCTTTCTCAAGTTCATGAAGACGTTTTTCTAACTTAATGATTTCTTCAGAAAGATCAATTTCCTTCTCTTCTGTAAAAGTACGCAACTCACTAATTTTATTTTTTAATTCAATAATTGGTTTCTCAAACTTCAAATCTGTAGCCAATCATTCCACCTCCCCTTTATGACTGTTGATGCATCTCAATGATTTTAGCTAATGTTTCTTTCATTTCTGAGCGATGAATCACTCGGTCTAATTGCCCATGTTCTAATAGGAATTCTGCTGTCTGAAAATCTTCAGGAAGCTCTTGTCTAATCGTTTGTTCAATAATTCGGCGTCCTGCAAATCCAATTAATGCTTTTGGTTCGGCAAAATTATAATCACCTAGTGAAGCAAAACTAGCCGATACTCCACCTGTTGTTGGGTGTGTCATAACAGAAATAAATAACCCACCTACACGATTAAGCTTTTCAAGAGCCGCACTCGTTTTAGCCATTTGCATTAAACTGAGAACACCTTCTTGCATTCTCGCTCCACCAGATGCTGAAAATAAAAGAATCGGTTTTTTCTGCTCAATGGCCGCCTCGATTGCTCTTGTTATTTTCTCTCCAGCCGCCGAACCCATACTTCCCATAATAAATCTGGCATCCATCACAGCAATGATCGCCGGAAGCCCATTCATTAAGCCTTCTCCAGAAACAACGCCTTCCATTAAACCTGTTTTTTGACGAATTGCCTCTAATTTCTTTTCATAATCAGGAAATTGTAATGGGTTCACACTTGTAATCCCTTTATCATATTCTATAAACGTTCCTTCATCAAACAGGCTCTCAATCCGCTCATAGCCACTCATACGATGATGATGACCACATGATGCACAAACGAGTAAATTCTTTTTTAACTCTTTTGTATACATAATTGTTCGACAAGAAGGACATTTAGTCATCAGGCCTTCAGGCACTTCCTGTTTCGCACGTTCTGATGGAATTGTTGCATAACGTTTCTTTTTCGAAAATAAATCTTTAATATTCATGGCTGCACCTCATTCGTTAACCATTTTTATGTGATTCATCGATTGCTCGTATTAATTGGTCTTAAAGTAAGAGTTTAATCGTTTTTACCTTTATACATACATATATATGGTCAAGCTCTT
>NZ_ALPT02000021.1 GCF_000292245.2 Alkalihalobacillus alcalophilus ATCC 27647 = CGMCC 1.3604
TCCAAGATTAGGGTGCGAATTATTTTATAGGTAATGAAACCCACGCAAATCCAAGATTAGGGTGCGAATAAATTGTAATAGGTAATGAAAAGCAAGCAAATCCAAGATTAGAGTGCGAATAAATTGTAATAGGTAATGAAACCCACGCAAATCCAAGATTAGGGTGCGAATTATTTTATAGGTAATGAAACCCACGCAAATCCAAGATTAGAGTGCGAATTATGTGCAATAGGTAATGAAAAGCAAGCAAACTCAAGATTAGAGTGCGAATAAATCATAATAGGTAATAAAAACCAAGCAAATCCGAAATTAGGGTGCAAATTCTTGATAGATTAACTCTTTGAACTAGGATTCCTACAAAAAATCGGCTAAACTGTTGAGAGATGATTGTGCTTCGGTTTTAGCTGTGTATAGGAGGAATGGATTGTGGATGATGAGTTTGCTTTTATTGATAGTGTGACACCAACAGGAACAAAACAAGAAGGCTTAGTCGTTGGGATTGGTGATGATGCGGCCATGTATCAGGCGACTGAGGGGTTTAATCAAGTCATTTGTGTTGATACGATGGTTGAGGGAATTCATTTTCGGAAGGATACATTAACTCCTTATCAAATTGGTCGAAAAGTACTTGCGATTAATTTAAGCGATATTGCGGCTATGGGAGCTATTCCACGATATTTTGTCGTTTCCATTGCGGTTCCGTCTACATGGAATGAAGAGGAGTTGCAGGAGATTTATCGAGGAATGAATGAATTAGCAGAGCGATATAATGTTGATTTAATTGGTGGAGATACGGTTTCAACAAACTCAGCACTTGTGTTAACAATTACGACTACAGGTGAAGTGGAACAAGGAAAAATGCTTTTAAGAAGTGTGGCTAAACCTGGTGATATCGTTTTTTTAACTGGTGAAGTTGGGGGCTCGGCTGCGGGGCTAGACCTCTTAAATAAGAGGGGATTAGAAGGTCCTTATACAGAAGAAGAGATGACATTAGTCAAAATTCACCAAGAACCGAAACCGCAAATTGAAGCGGGGCGAATTTTGGCTGAAATCAAGGAACGAGTTGCTTTAAATGATGTTAGTGATGGGGTTGCAAGTGAAGCGAATGAATTAGCGACCGCAAGTCAAGTGACGATTGAAATCGATGCTCAGTGTTTGCCAGGTCAATTAACAACTAGTTACAAAACGAGAGAACAAGCTTTGGAGTGGGCCTTATTTGGTGGGGAAGATTTTCAACTAATCGGAACGACTTCGGAAACGGCTTTCCCAAAATTGGTTCAACTTTTTAAAGAAAAAGGAATACGATTAACAGCAATCGGCAAAGTTTATGAGGGAAAACCAGAAGTTTGGTTAAAGGATCGCAATAAAAAGGGTAAACTGGATCGAAAAGGTTATAACCATTTTCAAAAAAGGTGATAAAAATGAATGAATATATGAAGAAGACAAGTTCACCGGAAGAGACGATGGACTTTGCGACAAAATTAGGGCAGTATTTGAAACCAGGAACGGTCCTTACATTAGAAGGTGACTTAGGGGCAGGAAAAACCCATTTTACGAAAGGGTTAGCTAAAGGACTTGGTGTGAAAAGAGTCGTTAATAGCCCTACTTTTACGATTATAAAAGAGTATAAGGGAAAGATGCCTCTTTATCATATGGACGTTTATCGTTTAGATGATAGTAGTGAAGATATAGGTTTAGATGAGTATTTTTATGGGGAAGGGCTTACTGTTGTTGAATGGGCGAGTCGCATTCAAGAGCAACTGCCAAAAGAACGTTTAGAAGTTGAGATTTTCCGTGTAGGAGATACAGAACGAAAAATCGTGATTCGTCCGATTGGGGCGGAGTTTGAGCAATTATGTGAGGAGATCATTGTATGAGTAAAGTGTTAGCGATTGATACATCATCATTTGTCCTAGGCGTCGCTATTATGGACGGTGAGCGTGTACTAGGAGAGATTGTGACCAATAGCAAAAAAAATCATGCGTTACGCTTAATGCCGGCTATTTCAAAGTTAATGGAAGAGTTAAATATCGTACCGACAGAGCTAGAACGGATCGTTGTTGCAAATGGACCAGGTTCTTATACAGGGGTTCGAATTGGTGTCACAACAGCGAAAACATTAGCATGGTCATTAAATATTCCGCTCGTGATGGTATCTAGTCTTGAGGTCATGGCACAAGCAGGGAGGTTTTATCCAAATAAGATTGTTCCATTAATCGATGCGAGAAGAGGTCAAGTGTATACGGGACTTTATGAAGCGTACGGGGATGAGGTAAAACCACTTGGTTCGGACAAGCTTGTGTTGTTAAGTGATTGGCTTACTGTTTTAAAAGCAGAGGGGGACTCTGTTCTTTTTGTCGGCCAAGATGTGGAATTGCACCGAGATGTGATTGTCGAGGCACTTGGTGATAAAGCGAAGTTTGCTCCAGTGTCGGTTCAATTACCAAGGCCAACAGAACTGGGTTTACTCGGTCAAAAGAAAGAAGCTGAGGCGAATGTTCACGTAGTAACACCGCAATACTTGCAATTAGCTGAAGCAGAAGTGAAATGGAAAGCAGAGCAAGAGGCGAAAAGCCATGATTGAACAAAATAAAGCATCGATACGCTTTATGATAAAGGATGACATTGAGAAAATTGTGGAAGTAGAACAAAATGCTTTTACAACGCCATGGACACATGAGGTTTTTGAGCAGGAGTTAGAGGTTAACAAATTTGCTCACTATTTAGTATATGAAAAAGACGAAAAGATTGTTGGGTATTGTGGGGTTTGGATTATTACAGAAGAAGCTCAAGTAACGAATATTGCCGTCCACTCTGATTTTCGTGGTCACGGATACGGAGAGGAATTGCTTGATTATGCCCTTAGCTACTCGAAGTTAATGGGGGCAAATCGTATCTCTCTTGAAGTTCGCTTGTCCAATATCGTCGCACAAAATTTATATAAAAAATTAGGTTTTCAGCCAGGTGGAATTCGAAAAAATTATTATGCAGATAATCAAGAAGATGCATTAGTGATGTGGGTGAAATTATGATAAAAGAACGGGAACTAATCTTAGCGATAGAAACGAGTTGTGATGAAACTTCAGCAGCTGTGATTGAAAAGGGTGATACGATTTTAAGTAATGTCGTCTCTTCGCAAATTGAAAGTCATAAACGTTTTGGTGGTGTTGTTCCAGAAGTAGCCTCAAGGCATCATGTGGAACAAATTACTTTAATTATTGAAGAAGCGATGTCTGATGCTAATGTCGGGTTTGAAGATTTATCCGCTGTTGCGGTCACAGAGGGACCAGGACTAGTGGGGGCGTTATTAGTTGGGGTTCATGCGGCAAAGGCGATTGCATTTGCTCATCAACTGCCACTTATCGGTGTCCATCATATTGCGGGCCATATCTATGCGAATCAATTAGTGAAAGAGCTTCAATATCCATTACTTACTCTTGTCGTCTCAGGTGGACATACAGAGCTCGTCTATATGGAATCAGAAGGTCAATTTGAAATCATTGGAGAAACTAGAGATGATGCTGTCGGGGAAGCTTATGATAAAGTCGCTCGGACGTTAGGATTACCGTATCCAGGCGGTCCACATATTGATCGCTTAGCAGCTGAAGGTGAACGAGCGGTTGAATTACCGCGAGCTTGGCTTGAACCAGATTCTTATGATTTTAGCTTTAGTGGTTTAAAATCGGCTGTTATTAATACGGTTCATAATGAGAAACAAAAAGGAAGAGAAGTTAATCCAGCAAATGTTGCTCGCGGTTTTCAGGAAAGTGTAATCGATGTACTTGTCACCAAAACAAAAAGAGCAACAGAAAATTATCCGGTAAAGCAGCTTTTGTTAGCGGGTGGAGTGGCAGCTAATAGCGGACTTAGAAACGAGTTAGAGACTACATTTTCCGATTCTGAAGTTGAATTAATTATTCCACCACTCTCATTATGTACGGATAACGCTGCAATGATTGGAGCGGCAGCCAGTTTGAAGTTCAGGCGCCAGCAATTTAGTGATTATGCCTTAAATGGAAACCCCGGATTAGATTTGGAAAGTCAATAACAGTGAGCCTTTAAGTAAAAAAACCGTTCTTTTTAAATGGTTGTGTAAAACTCCATTTTTTCAAAAGAGCGGTTTTTTGTATTCTTTGTAATGGTGGAATCAGTAAAGAAAGGAATAGCGAAAGAAGTAGCTCACCTATTCTACTAAGTAAAAGAGGGATTACTAGTTACGATCGCTATGTGAATTTCAATTTCTCCGTTAGGGTAGTATTTTTCAAAATCATATGAATAAGCTCTCTCTAATGTCCCCGCTTCTTCTTGTTCCCAGATTTTCTTCCAAGTATTAAAGATACCTTGTTCTTCTGTTGTATCGACTTTAAAGATATCGTAGCTCTCGCTTTTTGGTATTTCTATAAAAGGTCCCGCGTTGTTATTTTCAACTGCAACGCTTAATGAATAATCGCCTTTATAATTGCTTTCATACTCATAATAGACCCCGTATTTAATACAATCTTTTTCATTGAGCTTATTATAAGCCTCTTTCCACATTTCGGTGATTCGTTGCAAAATTTGTTGATCATGAAAATTATTTGTTCTTATGCTATTAATGATTGATAATTTCAATATTCTCACCCTTTTCTATAATTGATGGTTCTTATCGGTATTTCCTTTCTTCTTTGCTCAACTACTTGTTACTTGGAAGTGAAGTCTACTCCTAATGATACTATAAAATAGTAAAAAAATCCCTTTTATATAGTAGGAGAAATAATTTTAAAAAAATAGTCTTTTGAAACAAGTTTTCTTACATAAGATGGCAGAAATTGAGTCATACTAAAGAGAAAAGACCCAGTCTTATAGTCAAGAAAGTTGTGCACAAAAGTTGTTAACAAAACTGTGGATAATGTGGGTAACGTAAAAAAACTGCTGATTTAAAAAGAGGTTAACTGTGGTTAACTGAAAATGTGGATAACCTTGGGTGGATCGTGGATTATTATAAAAAGTATGATAGGAATAGGATTTGTCCTGTGTATAAAGTTGTGGGTAATGTGGATATGTCAGAAAATATTGAAAGGTAGAACGTATGTTTTTGAAAAAAGTAATCCCGCTTATTCTTTTTTCTTTTTTATTGTTATTTCGGTTGGCGAAGCTGCAACGACTGACCTTTCTGCTTCTGAACATCATACTATAGTCATAGTTCCACACTTTTCATTTGAAGATGCCAAAGCATTAATTGAAAAGGAAGAGGAACCTTTTTTATGGACGAAAGCGAATATCGGAGCGATGAATGTTCGACCAGATGGTGCTTATCAATATTTGAATAATATGGTCACACTTGCTGCTGGAGCGAAGGCAAAAGGTGTGGAGATGTGGAATGCATATGAAGTAGATGAAACGATTGAAGGTGTTCCATTAAAAGAAGTGATGTTGCAAGTAATAGGAGAAGAAGGTTTGGAAACGTCGGGGGCACTATTACATCCCTTGTTTTACAAACTGCAAACGATTAATGCAAACACTTCCTACCGTGCAAAAATAGGTCATCTTGGACAAATGTTAAAAGAAGGTGAGGTGGACCGATTTGTTTTAGGTCATAGCGATACAATTGACAACAAAATAAGGTATGGTTCGCTATTAACCATTGATAATGAAGGGAAAACCGATGGGGTATTAGCCAGTGCTGTGAAGGCCAATCGTTATGCTCCTTTTGCGATGGAAATGGATACAGAATTTATTCTCAATGAGTTAAATCAACGACGCAATGAAGTGAATCGTTCCTTTTTTGTAATTGAATGGGGGGATCTTTTTCGATTAGATCAATTAAAAGCGGAAATGAAACCAAGTCATTATCAAGCTGTAAAAGAGAGACAATTAGCTCGGTTGCAAGATTTTTTGCAGGAAGTGATTGGTGGGTCGCAAAGTTCTGTTTGGTTACTAGCTCCAATGATGGACACGGATTCTTTTCAACGTAAAGAGCAGCTCGCCCCTGTTTTTTATTGGGGGGAAGAGGTGGACGGTGGTGGCTTTTTAACATCACCAACAACAAGGCAAACATATTTAGTAGGCAGCATTGATTTTGTTCCAACGGTTTTATCACAACTGAAATTGTCACAAGAGGATTTAATGTTACCGGGCAAACCGATGGTGATCGAGCATTCAGAAAGATTGTCTCATGAAGGACTTTTTTCAGAAGTGAGCCACATTGTCCAAATTTTTAAAACTCGATCACGGGTACTCTCCATCTTTATATTGAGTCTTGTTGCTTTACTTTTTGCGGCTGGTTTTGTGTTTATTTTTTTACGGAAAAATCAACTTGCTTTAATGTGGGTTAAGGTGACTTTACTGGCGGCTTGGTGTTCTTTATTATTTTTCCTTCTATTGGTTCCTTTCAGCCGCTATTTAAATGAGGTTGGTTTCTTAGCTCTTTTAATCGGTTGTTCGATGTTATTAGGCTTTCTTATTTACCGTTTTTGTAAAGTGCCTATTTCAGTTGCCGCCGGACTTGTTTTTGTTGCTCTTACAGTCGATGTTTTAACAGGGGGTGCCTTGATTCAACGTTCTTATTTAGGGTTTGATCCGATTATTGGGGCGAGGTATTATGGCATTGGTAATGAGTATGGCGGTGTGTATATTATTGCAGTTATGGCGATGCTTGTTCATTTTTTAAGCAGGAAAAAAACGGATCTCATTCTCGTTTCAACAGTGCTGCTATTTTTACTATTTGTCCTAGCTTCACAAGCATATGGGACCAATGCAGGTGGAACATTATCGGCCGCAATTGCTTATGCTGTACTTGTAATGAAGATGTATAGTGGCTCAATTCAGACGAAAACGTTGTGGATGGCAGGTTTCTTTGCTCTAATTGGAGGAGTTGTTCTCTTGTATATGATGCAATTGTTAGGAGTACAAAGCCATATTGGATTAGCCTTTGAACGGTTGCTTAGTGGCGATTTTGTTTATATCCAAGATATGATCATTAGAAAACTGACGATGAATTATAAAATTCTGAGGCATTCTAATTGGACGTTGCTTTTTGCGACGAGCTATCTCGTTGTCGCCGTGCTGATCTGGAGAACGAGAAAGCAATTTTTGGATGTTAGAAAAAGACTTTTTCTACAAGCTGGAGTGATCGCATCGATTGCGCTGCTTTTATTAAATGATTCTGGTGTTGTAGCCGCCGCAACTTCGATGTTTTGTGTTGTTGCTTCTTATTGCTATTGGCTTTTAGAAAATTTTCAAGTGACGATGAATTCTGAGTTGGATTATCGTAAAGAAAAGGAGAGTACAACGGAAAGTTCGTCATAAAGAAAAAAGGAAAACCACCTTTAGCAGTTAATGTCTAACTGTTCAAGGTGGTTTTTGCTTAACTTTCGATTTGTAATGTTTCCCATTCTTCCATAAGTTGTTCAGTTGCCGCTTTTGCTTCGTCAATCTTGGTTTGAATTTCGAGAGCTTTTTCGTGATCGGCATATACTTCTGGATTGCATAGAAGTTCTTCGCCTACTGCTATATCTATTTCTAACTTTTCGATCGTTGTTTCAATTTCTTCAATTCGTCTTAGTCTTTGTCGCTCTTGACGTTTCACTTCTTTATCACGCGTAAAAGAAGTTGTTTTTGCCTGTTTTTCCTCAGGAGTATTTTCTGCTTCCCTTAAACGAATACGTTCCTTATTTTCCGCTTTCTTTTCAATATAATAATCATAATCACCGAGGTAGTCGATGGCTGTGCCAGAATCAAGTTCAGTGACTCGAGTGGCAATCCTATTTAAAAAGTAACGGTCATGTGAAACGAAAAGAAGCGTTCCAGGGTAATCAATAAGGGCGGATTCAAGCACCTCCTTTGCATCAAGGTCTAAGTGGTTGGTCGGTTCATCTAAAATTAGAAAATTGGCCTTTTGCATCATCAACTTCGCTAAAGCTAGCCGAGCTTTTTCTCCACCACTTAAGCTAGAGACGGGTTTGAGAACATCGTCACCACTAAATAAAAAGTTTCCAAGCACCGTACGAATTTCTTTTTCAGGATGGAGGGAATACTCATCCCAAAGCTCATGTAGCACTTGTTTATTCGAATGTAGCTTCGCTTGTTCCTGATCGTAATAGCCAATTTTCACATTACTTCCTAATTTAATCGTGCCCCTTGTTTCTTTTAATTGTTTTGTGAGCGTCTTGAGCAAGGTCGATTTCCCGGCCCCATTTGGTCCAACAACAGCTACACTTTCGCCGCGATTGACTTCAAGGGATAATTCAGAGAAAATTGGCGTCTTGTCATAGCAAACTTCTAAATCAGAAACACGTAACACTTCATTCCCCGTTTGTTTATCAATATCAAAGATAAAGTTTGCCGACTTTTCCGAGCCACTTGGTCGATCAAGCTTGTCGATTCGCTCGAGTTGTTTACGACGGCTTTGGGCTCTTTTCGTTGTTGAGGCACGTGCGATATTTCTTTGCACAAAGTCTTCCAGCTTAGCAATTTGTTCTTGTTGTTTCTCGAATTGTTTTAACTCTAACTCATATCGTTTGGCCTTTTCATCTAAATAAGCACTGTAGTTCCCCGGAAATTTTGTCGATTTCGTTCGAGAGATTTCAACAACTTGTCCAACGACTTGGTCTAAGAAGTAACGGTCATGTGAGACGATTAAGATAGCCCCTTTGTAATTGGATAAATATTGCTCAAGCCATGTTAACGTCTCGATGTCTAAATGGTTGGTTGGTTCATCCAAAATTAATAAATCAGGTTTTGTTAATAAAAGTTTCCCTAGAGCTAAACGGGTTTTTTGTCCACCACTTAAGTTCGAAATTTTCGTATCATAACGAAAAGAAGAGAAGTTTAATCCAGAAAGCACGCCACGAATATCGGCTTCGTACTGATAGCCACCTTTATCTTTAAAGATAATTTGCAACTCATCGTATTCACTTAAAATTTTCGAGTAGGCGATTTCATCTTGTTGTAGCTTTGGATCAGACATTTGTTGCTCGAGTGTTCTCAGCTTTTGTTCCATTTCAATTAATGCGGCAAATACGGTTAGCATTTCATCCCAAATGGAAAGAGTTGATTCTAAGCCGGTATCTTGGGCTAGATATCCAAGTTCGACTTCCTTAGGTTTAATAATATCGCCGCCGTCATAAGAGAGCTGTCCTGCGATTATTTTTAAAAGAGTTGATTTCCCAGCCCCGTTCCTTCCAACTAAGGCAATTCTTTCCCCTGTTTGTACTTCTAGCTTTATATTTGATAAAATTGGTTCAGCACCAAAAGATTTTGAGATATTGACGCATTGTAAAATAATCATTTAAGATCCCTTCCCAAAAAAACGCTTTTGTTTATCGTTCCTTTACTAAGTAGAATAAAGTTGAAATATTCAATAACTACTTATTAGTGTAGCTTAAATGGACGCTTTCAACAACTTATTGACTATTGAGTCTAGATGGTTACATCAGAGGAAAAATGATGTACAATAAGGATGTTTCAAAGTTAAGTATGGGGTAAGGTGTAAGAGAAAAGGGAGGGCTGCTTATGAAGTCTGAGCAAGCAAAGATACCTCAAGCAACGGCAAAACGGTTGCCTTTATACTATCGGTTTCTTGAGAATCTGCAGGCCTCTGGAAAGCAAAGAGTTTCATCTACCGAATTAAGTGAAGCGGTAAAGGTAGATTCGGCCACGATTCGGAGAGATTTTTCATATTTTGGTGCGTTAGGAAAAAAAGGATATGGATATAATGTAAGTTATCTACTATCCTTTTTTAGGGAAACGCTTAATCAAGATGAATTAACGAAGGTCATTTTAGTCGGAGTCGGAAATTTAGGGACAGCGTTTTTGCATTATAATTTTTCGAAAAATAATAACACCCAAATTGTCATGGCTTTTGACGTTGTTGAAGAAAAGATTGGTCAAGAGATGGGGGACGTTACAATTCACCATTTTGACACATTGAAGGAAAAGCTCCCAGATGATGTGACAGTGGCGATTTTAACGGTACCTGCTAACGCTGCTCAAAACATCGCGGATAAGCTGGTAGAAGCGGGAATACAAGGGATTTTAAACTTTACACCTGCTAGGCTCTCAGTCCCTGATTATGTGAGAGTTCACCATATTGACCTATCTGTGGAATTACAGTCTCTTGTTTATTTTTTAAAGCATTATCCAGTATAATAGAAGAAGCTACACAAGGTTGTACAAAGGTCTCACAAAAATTAAGGAGGTGCATCCTTCATGCCATTATCAGCAGGAAGTATTGTACTTATCGCACTTGTTGCATTGCTTATCTTTGGTCCTAAAAAATTGCCTGAACTCGGGAAAGCGGCTGGAAATACATTGCGTGAATTTAAAGCAGCCACTAAAGGACTAGCAGATGACGATGATGATGATACAAGTAAGAAAAAAACGACACGTCAAGACTCTTAACACAGGAAGGGTTTAAAGATGGATACACGTAATATGTCGGTCATGGACCATATTGTGGAGTTGAGACGAAGAATTGTCCTGTTACTCGTCTTTTTTGCAGTAGCGTTCATTGCCGGCTTTTTTTTAGCGACACCATTAATCACGTATTTAACGAATGCACCAATGGCTCAAGGCTTGCCAATGAATGCCTTTAAAATGACCGATCCTTTTCGGGTTTTTATGACATTTGCGACGGTCATTGCCCTTGTTTTTATTTTTCCGGTCATTCTTTATCAACTTTGGGCTTTTATTAGTCCTGGGTTACATGAAAATGAGCGAAAGGTGACATTAGCCTATATTCCATTTGCCTTTATCCTATTTTTAGGTGGGCTTTCCTTTGCCTATTTTGTTTTATTCCCTTTTATCATTCAATTTATGGGGAATTTATCAGCACGACTTGGCATCACGGAGCAGTATGGAATTAACGAGTATTTTCATTTTTTATTCCAAATTACGATTCCGATGGGGATTTTGTTCCAACTACCTGTTATTGTCTCTTTTTTAACGAGATTAGGTCTAGTTACACCATCTACCTTATCGAAGTTACGTAAATATGCTTATTTTGTCTTACTCGTTATCGCTGGCTTTATTACGCCACCTGATTTAATGTCGCATTTAATGGTTACCGTTCCATTGCTTTTACTTTATGAATTCAGCATTTGGTTATCTCGAATTGCCTATCGTAAAGTTTTAAAAGCTCAAAAACTGCAAGAAGAAGAACTAGAACGAACAGAAGCACAATAATAGTTTGAAGGCTTGGTTTATAAGAGGCTAAAGTGATAAAAATAGACTATGGCGAGCAATTTGGGGCTCTCTCTTAAGGTCATTAGACCATTTGAGAGGGCTTTTTTGTATGCTTCGGAAGGTTAATATCTGCTGTTCAGTTGGGATAGGTAATGAAATTTTTGTTGTGGCGGGATTAGAGTGCGAATTAATGAGGATAGGTAATGAGACATGTGATTTGTTGGAATTAGAGTGCTAAAAATTGAGGATAAGTAATGAAATTTGTGATTTGCCGGAATTAGGGTGCGAAAAACCTAGGATAGGTAATGAAACTTGAGTTTTGCAGGAATCAGGGTGCTAAAAATTGAGGATAAGTAATGAGATATGAGTTTTGCCGGAATTAGGGTGCGAAAAACCTAAGATAAGTAATGAAAATTGTGATTTACCGGAATTAGGGTGCGAAAAACCTAAGATAAGTAATGAAACTTGTGATTTGCCGGAATTAAGGTGCGAAAAACCTAGGATAGGTAATGAAACTTGAGTTTTGCAGGAATTAGGGCGCGAAAAATAGAGGATAAGTAATGAAACTCGTGGTGTGAAGGGATTAGAGTGCGAATTAATAGAGATAGGTAATCAAATATGCGATTTGCCAAAATTAGAGTACGAAAACCAGGTTGTAATGGCCGCTCAAGTGAATAAAAAAGCTCATTTTGAGAAAGTTTGTGAAATATTGAACAAGTTGTGAAGGTTTTTGTAAAAGGTAGATTTTCCAGTAAATCCGTCATATACTAAGAGTGTAATCACATGTGAAAACATTCACAAACTTAGAAAAGCAATTATTTTATTTTTATTACAATATGAGGAGGAGTAATCATGTTAGGAGAATTTTTAAGGAATAATAAAATTGTGGCGATGGGATTAGTGGTACTGAGATTGGTCTTAGGTTGGGCTTGGTTGAGTGCAGGTTGGGGGAAAGTAACTGGTGGTTTTAATGCAGGTGGTTATTTACAAAATGCAGTAGCGAATCCTGTTTTAGATGGTGAAGTGGCGAAGTACCCATTATATGTGAGCTTCTTGGAAAACTTCGCTGTTCCAAATGCTGAAATTTTCAGTTTAGTCGTAGCTTGGGGTGAGGTGTTAGTTGGACTTGGATTAATCTTAGGAGTTCTAACTTCTGCAGCAGCTTTCTTCGGAGCCGTAATGAATCTATCTTTCTTATTTGCCGGAACCATTTCTTCAAACCCTTGGATGTTACTTGTATCCTTTATCATTATTATCGCAAGTGCTAATGCTGGAAGATACGGTGGAGACCGCTACGTATTACCGTATTTACGCTCTAAAATGAAGTTAAATAAACGTTCATTTAACATGAACAACTCAGACCAAATAAAAGAAGCGGTGTAAGCAAAAAATCATTCAATGACGAATAGCACCCCCATTGTTAGTCTTCTTGATAATTGGAGGTGCTTTTTCCTATATAAAAACAGTAAAAATGAACAAGCTGTTTATTTTAATTCCAATGTTTTCGGTGTCGCTTCTCCAATATTCATTAAACGAAAAATAGAGGGAGTTATTTTTAATAAAACATATTTGGGATCATTTGGTCCATCAAACCAATGGTTCCATTTGTCTTGCCACCATTTTTCTTTCTCTTTTGAATCGGTTATAAGCTCGACTTGGCCTTCAATTTCCAAATATGAATCGTGCAGTCCATCGCCTGTATAGCCAATTAAGATATGGACACTTGGGTTTTGTTTGATCGATTCTACTTTATCATTTCCCGACAGAAGACTCCCTCTTCAATCGTGTGAAGGGAGAAGCCCAACGATAAGGGGGAGATGAATGGCGGTTGGTGGTAGCCAAAGAGATTCTTGTTAGGGTATAATGGGAACATATATTCCTATCGGAGGTGAAAACAATGCTCATCAACAAAGCGTACAAATTTCGTCTCTATCCAAGCAAAGAACAAGAAACCCTGATTGCCAAAACCATCGGCTGTTCTCGTTTTGTATTTAATCGCTTTTTAGGGCAATGGAACGATACATACCAAGAAACAGGTAAAGGGTTAACGTATTCTTCTTGTTCGGCTGAATTAACCCAACTAAAAAAGGAATTCGTATGGCTAAAAGAAGTGGATAGCATTGCCCTTCAATCCTCCCTGAAAAATCTTGCTGATTCCTTTACTCGATTCTTCAAGAAACAAACGAAAGCTCCACGCTTCAAGTCTAAAAAGAATCAGGTACAATCCTACACCACAAAAGAAACAAATAGCAACATTGCCATAGTAGACAACAAAATCAAATTGCCGAAACTGGGTCTTGTCCGCTTGGCCAAAAGTCGTGAGGTTGAAGGGCGTATTCTGAACGCTACAGTCAGACGAAATCCAAGCGGAAAGTTCTTTGTATCCATTCTAGTCGAAACAGATGTACAGCCCTTGAAGAAAACGGATTCATCTATCGGTATAGATTTAGGCATCACGGACTTTGCGGTTTTTTCGGATGGTCACAAGATCGATAATCATACATTCACAGCCAAAATGGAAAAGAGGCTAAAACGTGAACAGCGAAAACTTTCCAGACGTGCCTTACAGGTTAAAAACAAGGGGATGAATCTTCTTGATGCCAAAAACTATCAGAAGCAAAAGCACAAAGTGGCTAGATTGCACGAAAGAGTCAGGAACCAACGAGACGATTTCCTTCACAAGTTAAGTACAGACATCATCAAAAACCACGATCTGATCTGTATAGAGGACTTGAACACCAAAGGAATGGTACGCAATCATAAGTTAGCCAAATCCATCTCGGATGTATCCTGGTCTGCCTTTGTATCAAAATTAGAATACAAAGCGAAATGGTACGGGAAAACCATTGTGAAAATAAGCAGGTGGTTTCCATCTAGTCAAATCTGTTCCGAATGTGGACATCAAGAGGGCAAGAAATCTCTTGAAATAAGGGATTGGACGTGTCCTATTTGCCATAAACATCACGATCGAGATATCAATGCCAGCAAAAATATTCTAGCCGAAGGGGTAAGAACCTTCGACTTGGCTTAACAACATACAGAACCGTAGGAATCGACGGGGATAGCTTGGTCCATAAGAGAAACCTCTGTTGGCAAAGAAATCCGCTGGCAAGTACGCTCTGTTCCCAAGAATCTCCCACTTCAAGCGTTAGCTAAGTGGCGAGTAGTTCAAGAGTGTCTAAATCAGTCGGTGTATACAAAGTAAATTGGTCATGGTAAAAACTCATAAATCTACTTTGTGGTTTATTGTTTACAACAGTTGCCAGCGTTCCAATTTTGTCTTTATCAAGTATGTTTAATATTTCCTTTTTAATCTCTGAAGTGTGCATGGGCAGCTCCTTTTCGATGTTTTTTTATTTTGCCGAAAGAAGCTATTTTCATTCTTTTCCTTTTAATAAATTAAAGCCAAGCCTTTTTGAAAAAAGATTTATAAAAACATGCTATACTGGATAAAAGATAAAAATTTCGAGAGGCGAAATGGTGTGTTCATGATGAGGGAAAATCAAAAGTGGATGGTTGTGGTGGCTGTTTTATTAGGATCATTTACGATGATTTTAAATAATAGCATGCTTAATCCGGCTATCCCAACATTTATAGACGTGTTTGAAACAGATGTTGTGTCAGCTGGTTGGATTATTACGATTTTTATGGTTGCAATGGGAATGACCGTACCGGTGACGGGTTATTTAGGGGACCGTTTTGGAAAAAAGAGGACGTATTTAATTGGATTGGCTCTTTTTGTCGTGGGTTCGATTATCGGTACTTTTTCCTGGAATTTAAGCTCCTTAATTACCTTTCGTGCTTTGCAAGGAATTGGCGGAGGGATTATGATGCCATTATCGATGGCATTGATTTTTGAAGCGTTTCCGAAAAGAGAGAGAGGGCTTGCTACTGGTGTATGGGGAATTGCCTCGATGATGGCCCCAACGATTGGACCGACCATTGGTGGAATTCTTTTAGAAACAACAAGTTGGCATTATCTTTTTATCACAAATGCTCCATTTGGGTTGATTGGTTTATGGTTTGCGTGGAAGTATTTACCTAATACTACACCAAATCGTCAAGTTCAATTTGATAAGGTTGGTTTTTTCTTGTCACGTTAGGGGTAGGAAGTATTCTTTTTGCGTTTGCACGAATGTCGAGTGTGGCCGATTTAACTCACCCGACCAATTTAATATTATTAATCGTCGGAATTATCTGGATGTATTTATTTGTTAAGGTGGAAAAGCAGGTTCAACAGCCTTTGCTTGATTTAAGTTTATTTAGAATTCCTGTTTACACATATAGTATTTTGCTGACAACGATCTCTTCCATTGGCTTGTTTGCGGGGATTTTCTTGATTCCATTATTAATTCAACAGGCATTTGGTTTAAGTGCGATTGTAACTGGATTAGTCTTTTTACCATCGGCCTTATTTACGGGGATTTTTATGACCGTAGGAGGACGGATTCTTGATAAAAAGGGAGCTAAGGGTGTTATCACTTCTGGGTTATTGGTTCTCGCAGTCGGTACATTGGTGATGGGATTTATGAGCATTGAAACATCACTTGCTTTTATTATCTTTTGGATGGCGATTCGTGGAATTGGAAATGGGCTTAGCTCGATGCCATCTACCACAACAGGGATGAATGCTGTTCCTGATCGGTTAGTATCAAGAGGGTCTGCCTTAAATAATGTAGCAAGGCAAATGAGCTCTGCCTTTGCCGTTGTTTTTATTTCGATCTTTTATGAAGTGAGAAGAGGGCAGATTATGACATCAAGCAGTACTTTTTCACTCGAGCAAGCAAGTGTACAAGCGATTAATGAAGCGTTTATATTCGTTGGGATATTAACTTTTTTAACCATTCCCATTGGGTATATGCTTGAGAAAAAATCGAAGGAAGAAGACCTTAAGGAACGAAAAATGGAAGAAAAAAAGCAGGCAGTTCGTTGACTGAGGCTCACTCTATTAAAGGGTGAGCTCTTAGTATATGGGTGGGGAAAAAGAGGTTTAGAGATAGAAAAAATCCCCAATCCCCAGCTGTTCGTCTATTAATTTTCTTGACATAATTACACACTGGTGCACAATATAAAGAAGAAATAAATGAAGGAGCATTCACTATGATTCACGTGAAGAAAGCGTTAAATAATAATGTCATTATCGCAGAACATCCAGATTATGAAGAAATTATTTTAATCGGCAAAGGACTCGGTTTTGGCAAGCGTGCTGGTGACATCGTAGCTGGAGAACGTGCGGAGAAGTTCTTCGTTCTTAAAGATACGGAGGAACAAAAGCAATATTTAAAGCTACTTGAGTATGTTGATGAGACTTTTATTGAAATGATGGATGCCATCATTACGAAAATAGAGGAACGGTTTAAAGTTGAGCTAAATGAGCATATTCATGTAGGATTAACCGACCATCTCTTTTTTGCGATTAAACGAATTAGAGAAGGGTTAGGGGTAAAAAATCCGTTTCGTAAAGAGACAGAGCTTGCTTATCCGAAAGAGTATGCAATGGCAGAAGAAATTGTCGAATCACTCAGCGATTGGCTGAAGCTCCATATTCCGGAAGGGGAAATTGGTTTTATTGCTCTCCATATTCATAGTGCCCTTACAAATAGGGAGCTTGCGGAAATTAATAAGGAAACCCTTCTTGTTGCTGATTTAGTTGAAGTTATTGAAGAGAATCTTAAAATAAAAGTTGATAAAAAAGATATGAACTACTTACGACTTGTTCGCCATATTTATCATACGATTGAACGTGTTCAGGCTGAAAATTATATGGAGGAACAGGAAGCTTTGAAAAAGGTGTTGCAAGAGCAGTATCCACTGTGCTACAATTTGTCATGGAAATTGATGAAAGTTATGCAACAAAAATTAAAGAGACCTGTACCAGATGCAGAAGCGGTTTATTTGACGCTTCATTTACAAAGGTTGACGAAAAAATAGTCTATTTCTTTTCGAGCCATTTAACTGGAATCTCTTACAACTTTATAAAACACCAAAACGAACATTTTCCGTGTTACTGGTTAAGCAGGCATGAGCGAAAAAGGTTGTATAGGGTGTGAATATCTAGGGAAACTTAACCATAATTTGGTTGGCTTATCTCCCTATTCACATGCTGTATTGCTTTTTTACTCATGCTTTTTTGTTGTTTTGAATTTATCTTTTCATCATTTGTTGTTTGTAATAAAAAGTTTTAAAAAGGAGATGGATTAGAAATGTTTAAAAAAGCTTTCGGACAGTTACAACGTATCGGAAAATCATTAATGTTACCGGTTGCGATTTTACCAGCTGCTGGTTTGCTGCTCGCATTCGGTAACGCCATGAGAAATCCAAATATGATTAACCTCATGCCGTTTTTAGAGAATAACTTTTTTACAAGTTTGGCAACGATGATGGAATCGGCAGGTGGAATTATCTTTGACAACTTAGCCCTCATCTTTGCCCTTGGAGTGGCTGTTGGATTGACGAACGGTGCTGGAGTTGCGGCTTTAGCTGCCCTAGTAGGTTACCTCGTTATGAATGTAACGATGGGTGTTATGGGTGGTTTGACCTTGGAGCAGGTTGTGGATGGAGGAGATCCTGCTCACGCACTCGTACTAGGTATTCCGACACTGCAAACTGGGGTATTCGGTGGTATTATTATCGGAGCTCTTGCTGCTTGGGCTTATAATAAATACTATGAAATAGAACTCCCTGCTTTCTTAGGGTTCTTTGCAGGGAAACGTTTTGTGCCGATTGTAACAGCGTTTTCAGCTTTCTTTATCGGGATCGCTTTATTCTTTGTATGGCCAACGATTCAGACAGGGATGAATATGTTTTCCCAGTTTTTGATGGAAGAAGCAATGGCGGTTGCGGTATTCTTCTTTGGTTTTATTAAACGACTATTAATTCCATTCGGGCTACATCATATTTTCCATGCACCGTTCTGGTTTGAATTTGGTACCTATCAGACTCTTGCTGGAAATATGGTATATGGAGATATGAATATTTTTTTCGCACAGCTTCGTGATGGGGTCGAAATTACAGCAGGGCACTTTATGGCCGGGGAATTCCCGATTATGATGTTTGGACTTCCGGCAGCGGCACTTGCGATGTATCATCAAGCACGTCCAGAAAATAAAAAGTTAGTCGGTGGTTTATTAGGTTCGGCGGCTCTAACATCCTTTTTAACAGGAATTACAGAACCATTGGAATTCTCATTCTTATTCTTATCACCATTATTATTCTTTTTCCATGCTGTTTTAGATGGATTATCATTTGTTATCCTTTATTTCCTTAACATCAATATGGGGTACACGTTCTCAGGTGGAGCGATCGACTTCATCTTATTTGGGGTCTTGCCAGGCCGTGAAGCTTGGTGGGTAGTCATTTTAGTTGGTCTAGTGTTTGCGGTTATTTATTATTTCCTTTTCACATTTATGATCAAGAAATTTAACTTAATGACACCAGGTCGTGAAAAGAATGATGATGCTGTAGAAGGAAATACGAAAAAAGGGAAAGCTGGAAAAGCTGAGCTACCTTTTAATGTGTTAAAAGCACTTGGTGGGAAAGAAAACTTAACACACTTAGATGCTTGTATTACCCGTCTTCGTGTTTCAGTTGCAGATATTGATAAAGTAGAAAAAGATCGTTTAAAAGAGCTTGGTGCATCAGGGGTTATGCAAATTGATAAAAACATTCAGGCGATTTTCGGACCACGTTCAGAGACGATTAAAGGTCAAATTGAAGATATCATTGCGGGAAGAACACCAGTACCTGAAGCAGAACCTGAAACGAAAAAGTCATCACCAACTGTTGAAGTATCAGCAGAAAACATTGAAGTCGCTGTACCGATGACTGGTGAAATTAAGGCGATTACAGAAGTACCAGACAAAATGTTTGCGGAAAAAATGATGGGTGACGGATTTGCGATCGATCCTTCGTTAGAAAACGGAATTATGACCGTGACAGCTCCTGCATCAGGAAAAATCGTTAACTTATTCCCAACGAAACATGCGATTGGACTTGAGACAGATAGCGGCAAGGAAATCCTAATTCATGTTGGGATCGATACTGTCAATTTAAAAGGTAAAGGGTTTGAAGCCTTAATCGAACAAGGACAAACAGTCGAGCAAGGGCAACCATTACTAAAAGTTGATTTAGACATTGTGAAAAATGAAGCAACTTCTGCTGTAACGCCAATCGTCTTTACAAATTTAGCCGATGACGAGTATATCGTCATTGAAGAAGGCTCAGCAAAAGCAGGAGAAACAAACCGTATTCGAATCGCCAAAAAATAACGATTTGATATGAGGGAGGAGACTTCTCAAATGGTCAGTTAATTTTGACCGTTTGAGGGGTCTTTTTTTGTTGTTGGGTGTGGGTTTGGTAATGAAAATTGTGAGTTGTGGGGGTTAGGGTGTGAACCAATGAAGCCGAAAGCCATTGAATAAGAGCTACGAAGGGAATCAAAGAATGCCAATGAAGCCAAAAGCCATTGAATAAAAGCCACAAAGGGAATCAAAGACCACAATGAAGCCAAAAGCCATTGAATAAGAGCTGCAAAGGGAATCAAAGGCCACCAAAGAGGGCTAATAGGTAATTAAGAGCAAAAAAAGCCCCAAAAAGTTTGCCAAAAACTTTTCGGGGCTTTTAAAATTTCAGTTTTAATCAATATTCACATTCAATTTTCCTTCTGCGAGTTCGCGTGTTTCGTTTCCGAAGTCATCGACGACTTTTACTTCGATTTCGGCCCCTTCTACTTTCACGTTAGAGGTAGCGGTCCAATAACCGACGTAATAACCTTCCGATTCCTCACGCATTGGTAATTCATTTACATTTTGTACATTCGTAAGTGGCATTCGAATCGCAAATGTGGCTTCAAGTCCAGGCTCACTCGTGAATTCGATTTTAACAGTTTCACCGGCCTTTAAGTTTTTATCATCTGATGGAGTTAAGTCTGAAATGGTTGGAGCCGTAAATTTAGCTGTAATCGTGACGCTTGTCGAAGCTTCATTTCCAGCTAAATCGACTGCTGTTACATCAATCACATTCTCTCCTTCATCTAATAAAACTCGTTGAGAGAAAGAACCATCTTCATTGACGGCAACAGACTGTCCATTAACAATAACCTCATCAATATGATCATCTTCAGCTGTACCTGTGACGGTCGCTGTTTCACGATTTGTTTTTGAACCATCAACGGGCTCATCAATCGTTAATATCGGGTTTGTTTGATCAAGAATAACTGTTACAGCTTCAGATTCTGGACCTACACCGACTTCAAGTAGAGCTTTGGCTGTAATTTCATTTTCTCCTTCTACTAAATCGAACTCTACTTCAAACTGTCCAGATTCATCTGTTGTCGTTTGAGCAACTTCTTCGCCATGGTTGTAAACGGCGACATCAAGTGATGGAGCTGATTCACCTGTTACAACAATGGACTCTTCATTTGTATAGGTTCCTGATTCTGGTGACGTAATGGTCGGAGCTGTTAATTCGTAGTCGACAAGAGCACGAATCATATAGTTTCCTTCTGCTAATGGTGTTTGTGACCAAGCTCCACCAACATATTGCCAGCTACGTTCAGCGTTTGGACCGTCTTCATCGGTCGCAAGTCCAGGTGTATCTGGATTTGCGTGTTTTTGAATATAGACTAAGTAGAAGTCACCATCTACTACTAATCCATAATCAGATAAATCAATTTCTGTCCAAGTACCATCACGATTAGCCGTAGCATCAATCGGATCTAGTAAACGATTTCCAGGAGTTCCGTCTGGTCCTGTTGAATCATAAACCGTTACTTGAAATTCGGTTCCACCAGGTACTGGCCATTCCGTATCCCAGAAGCGGAAGAGACCACCTGTTACCATGGCTGAATCTTGACCTTCTTCTAAGGACATTCTGACAGCCCAACCGTTACCTGCATCAAAGAAGGCTCGAGCATTTTCAGCTGTTCCATCGTCATAGCCAATTTCAGCTCCATAGCCGATAAATGGCTCAAGAGTAAAGTCTTCAACGATCGTGTCTCCACCTGTCAGTGTTATTTCAACTTCGGCACTGTGGTACTGAGGAGCCAATACATATAATGTATACGTTCCTTCATAGGCGGATAAATTATATTGACCGTTTTCGTCTGTTTGTACCGGCACAACATTGGCATCTTCCATCAACATAAGAGTTGCATTCGTGATGGCCTCACCTGTTTGTTCATTCGTTACAGTCCCTGACACGTTTCCAGTCGGAATTTCTTCAAGGACAAAGTTAGCAAGGGCTTCTTCATCGTCAACGATTGAAACGGTTTGTTCGGATGAACGGAAACCATAGCTTTCGGCTCTTAATGTGAAGTCACCTTGTGCATGAAGAAGGCTATATGAACCATCTGCAGGGTTTGTTGTCACCGAGCGACCTGTTTCCAATACATGAACATGTGCTTGTATTGGTAGTAAGGTTGGAGTTGGTTCTGGCTCTTCAGAATCGGGCTCTTCAATTGGTGGCTTTTTGCCGTCCTCACCGTCATCAGGTTTAATTTTTCCAGCATCAATTTTTTCTTTAATATAGTCAATTTTATCAACAATCACTTGGACAACTTCGGTTACTTTTGATTTAATTCTCTTTAACGTATCATTAATAATAGAAGAGAATCCAAAACCAGTAACTGAATGAGTCGTTGTATTTCCATTGACTTTGTCACTTTCTTCTTTTGGCTGTTCAACGCCTAATTGAGCGGCAGATGAACCTGATGATTCTGATGTAATTGTGACATCATCAATGTATAGGCCAGGGCGAACGACACTGAAATCAGTTGCTAAATTGTAAGCGACATAAAGGCGATCGCTGTCATACTCGGTTAAATCGATTTCAACATCCTCCCAATCTGATGACACTCCATTAAAACGAACTGCTTGTTCCCAATTTTCTTGGTCAGTAGAGATAAACACATGTCCGAAGTCATAGTTTAACTCAATATTGTACCAAGCTTTGAATTGTAAATAAGCTTCCTCACCATCGGTTAAATCAACCGGAGGCATTATTAGAGTCATATTGGCGTCGTTAGGGTAATCTGCTTCTAAGTCTGTACCATAAACTTTTTCACCAGAGGCTGCTGCGCTAGGACCAGACTGTGGCACACCCCATTCCCATACATCATTTGCTCCATAGGAATACCAACCTACTGGATATTCTTCAAAGTCTTCGAAATATCCAACGGAAATACCTGGTGTGATGGATACTTCATAAATTTCACTTTCTGTTGTTAAGCCAACAAAATCAGTAACGACGATTTGATATTCAAGGGTATTACCAGAAATATCATCGCCTGGAATCGTTGCCGTATAAGTTCCTTCGAGGTGATTTCCTGAAAGGAGTTCTGCTTCAAGTGTTGTCCAGTCTCCGTCCACTTCATAACGAACCTCAACACTTGTTACACTGACATTATCTTTTGCAACAATGGCAAGTGGTAAATCCATATGAGAATAAGATTCAGATGGGCTCGTATGTTCAAAGCTAGGAGGTTCTGAATCGTCCCCCTCCTTTGCGACTTGACCACTTACATAACCGAGACCTGAAACGACAGAAGATACGGCGTCAAAAGCGTTGACTAATCCGTAACCATAACCGTGGTTAGGAGTAGTTGGATACTCGGCATTTGTCATTGGAATCGTTGTTTCAAGCATAATTTCTTCCAGTTGATCAACGGTTAAGGAAGAGTCAGCTTGTAATAATAAGGAAACGACTCCGGCTACATGTGGAGAAGCCATTGAGGTACCATTATATCCACCTTGATAGTTACTTCCAGGTACGGCAGAACGGATATTGACACCTGGTGCACTTAAGTCAGGTTTGATTTCATCATATGGTGATGGACCTCTTAGTGAAAATCCAGCAAGGTTATCACCAATATCTGTTGCCCCCGCTGCAAATGATTCTGGGTAGTTCGCAGGTACGGCTACTGAACCAGGGCCACCAGGGTTAAATAGGGTAGTATTACCTGCCGCGAATTGAGGGAAAATGCCAGCCGCACGCCAGTTTTGAACCATTTCGCGATACCATTCATTTAAGCCCGGTCCGCCCCCCCATGAATTGTTGACAACATCTGGAGCCATGTCTGGACGTGGGTTTCCATCAGCATCAGTTGGAGCTAAAATCCATTCACCAGCGGCTAGTAAATCACGGTCTGTTCCACCGGCAGCAGTAAATGCTTTTACTCCAATCCATTGTGCACCAGGTGCAACGCCAATCGCATTTGAACCATCGGGCTCAACCCCAACCATTGTTCCGGTTACATGTGTTCCATGCCCGTCGTCATCATATGGAGTCGATTCACCAGCGGTAGCATCAAACCAACTAAACTGGTGCTCTGGGTTATTAGGATCGGTTGGGTCATAACCACGGTATTGTTCAATTAAAGCAGGGTGATCCCATTGAACACCTGTATCGATCGTCGCAACGACAGTACCTGAGCCATCGATACCCATATTCCAAACTTCTGGGGCACCGACTCGTTCAATATTCCATTCAATTGAGCTTGTTTCTATTTCTTCAGGAGTTGATTCTGAGGTTTGTGTAGGGGTCATTAGTTGTCTTGTTTCATTTGGAAGTACTTTTGCTACTTCAGGACGAGTAGCAAGCTCTTTCATAACCTCTTCGGTTGCTGTTACAGCAAGAGCATTGACAATATAGAAGGATTCATAATCTTGAACAGATTTTGTTTCCTTTTGTTTTTCTAACCAATTAAGTATTTCATGCTGTGTTTCCATACTCGTAGCCTTTAAATGAGAAACAACAGCGGAGCGTTGCATTAATTTCTCTTGTGAAGGAGAAGCTTTTTGTTGGGTAGCTATAGACATCGCATCTTCTGCGATTTTCATCGTATCTACTTGTTCATCTAGTTTGACTAAAAAAGTAACATATTCTTCTTTTTCAAATTCAGAAAGCAGTCGATTACTAATTTTTTCTTGGACAGATGCACTATCTTTGACAGAAGTATGTGGTGAACGGTTTGTCTCAGCCAATGCGTGATAAGGTGTTAACATGGAGAAAATAAGAAGTGATGCTAATAGGATAAGGATGAATCGGTTCTTCTGAAATTTCATTTACATATTCCACCTCTTCTTCATTATTTGGTAAAAAGCGACTCGACCTTCACCTCCTAAAAAGAAATTTGTAATAATATGTAAGTATCATAGTTGTTTTTTTATCTTAATCTATCAAAACATGAAAGAAAATAGCATTTCCTATATTTACTAAAAAAGTAATTGGTAGAAATTTTTCTAACTAGTACGTAATGATTAGGAGAGCGAAATATTAGATAGTCTAATTAGGAGGAATTATACGGGTCGAAATTAATTAATATGAAAAACTATGATAAAAACAGGAATCAATCTTGGATAGATTTAAAAGATCATGATTTTTATTAAAAAAAGTAGTTTGAAACGTAAAGAATGGTGGAAAAGAAGTGTAGTTAAGAAAACAAAAACGGAGGACTTCCATATGACAAGACAAATTGTAAGTTCCATTATGATATTATTTGTGGCCTTTGTTATTGGGTATGATATTTTAACGATGGATGCGAGGGAATTAGAGCATAACCGCTATGATAATAACATTGATTATGGAATGGATTTATTTGTAGAGTTTGATGGGAGTGTGATGAAGGTAAGTGCTGATGGAGAAAATAATGAGCGATTAGTGTTTGGTCCAAAGGTTTCCTCTTATCAAAAATTTTGGCGAATGCGCTTATTTGAAACAGATAAAATAATCGGTACCGAAACATTTATAAATCAGGAGCTTGTCATTGAGCATAGGGATGACAACGAAACAGAACAATCATTATTAAGTTGGTTAGAGGAACAAGAGGATGTCATTATTTTAAATAAAGACGGCATTTTAGTGAAAGAGGAACAAATAAGAGGGCACCTTTTTAGTCTGTTAGTGAGTAGCGATGATATCGACAACTAGTTTTGTTGTTTGTAAGGATAAGGGGAGAGCATAAAAGAGACGGGAACAAAACTCTCCTCTGATACGAAAAGCCGGTAACATTTTACAATGAGTAAAATGTTACCGGCTTTCGTTCTAGTTCTTGGAACTGTAGTGGATGGCGATGAATGGCGTTCTACTCATCGCTCCCGAAAATCATGCTCCGCGTCCTGGAGGGCACTGAAAAAGTCCTAACGTTAGAATATGGCTTATCATTTTGCTTTACTCCACTCGCTGCATGCCCTACGCGTTCCGCGGGTGAGTCGGGAGCCTCCTCGCTTAACGCTTGCGGGGTCTCCCGTTCCTCACTAGTCCCGCAGGAGTCTCCGGGCATTCCGCTCGTTCCGTTTTGGTCAAAGAAAAACCAGTCGAAGCCATAATTGATCATCTAATGAATCACCTAATCGGTTGAGATTCTTCCCAGTTAAAGGTTAGGATGAGACATTTTCAGTTGCCTTCGCGTCCTGTGGGGTGGCACCGAACTAACTAGTTTCACTAGTGGATTTCGGCCTGCCACTAGATCCCACGGGAGTCTCCGCATGACTCGTCCGCTAGGGCTTAGGGAAATCTCCGTTTTTATACTTGTAGGTAATAGCGTGTAGTGACAAAATTCAAAACGGATAAATATGGAACCGAAAAACAACTAATATATGTTATTTGGACTTGTTTTCTACTTTCTATAGCTAGTTATGTCCCAGCCTCTCTTCTTTATTTTAATGGACATTTTGTTATTTATTATCATTTTCGTTATTGCTTTGTTGCATCTTTTTTATTATTTTTCGTAATTGGAAATAACGGATCGCTAAGAAATAATCAAACGCAGCGAAGCCCATTAGAAGAATCGTCCAAACATCCCAACCTGACATATTGACACTTCTAATCGCTAGCATAATGAAGAGTGTTCCCATTGAAAAATAAATAATTGATATCGTTAAAGGTGAAAATCTCATAAAAGTCCTCCAATAAATAAAGCCGCTTGATTAAGTGATTCTTGCTGCTCTAATAGTTCGTTGATAAAATCGCCAAGGAGAAGGTTGAGAATGACGGCGATTGTATTAATAGCAATATGGGCAATAATAGGAACGAGTATGCGTTTTGTTTTGACATATAAATAAGCAAAGACAAAACCCATTGCCGTATAAATAAGTAAATGGCTAAAGTCAAAATGGACCGCAGCAAAAATAATTGAGCTTAATACGGCTGCAATTGGGAAATTAAATCGTTTATAAAGTGCTCCAAAAATAATCATCCGAAAAATAATCTCTTCTAAAATCGGTCCAATGATTGAGACAATTAGGATCATGAATGGAAAGGATTCAATCATCGCAATGATTTCAGCTGTATTTTCCGAACCGGGTTCAATTCCAAGAACCATTTGTTCCACAATATTAGCAAGGATTTGACCACCATAAGCCATTAAAATCCCTAGTAATGACCATCCAACCGCCTGCCAACGTGTCGAACGACCTGGGGTGTTATGGCGATTTTTCATATCTGGTCTAAGTAAAAATAAGATAATGATTAACCCTAAAGAAAAGGAAATAATATTTGCTAATCCAGCAGCTGGCCCTTCCTCAAGACCTGAGAATAGAAGAAATCTGGCGATCGGAATCGCTGCAAGTTGGGCAACTAGTATGTATGTAAGGATTACGAACCAATAGCGTTTTGTCATTTAAAGTCTCCTTTATTCATGTTTCCTCCATTTATATTACCACAGCTCTTCATTTATCGCAGAAGATAACTCTTCTCTCTATTATTTTTCTATCAATGAGTGGTTTTAATACAGGAATGAAGAGATATGACGAAAATTATCGAGAAAAAAAGCAGAAAATCTAACGCAAAATACTTGCAAAAGGTGGATTGAATGATTATTATAATAATTGTGTTAGCACTCATATGCAACGAGTGCTAATAATAAAACTATTACATATTATCTACTTGAAGGAGGTTGTTTTCCTTGTTAAAGCCATTAGGTGATCGTATTGTGATCGAGCAAGTTGAAACTGAGGAAAAAACAGCAAGCGGTATCGTATTACCAGACTCTGCTAAAGAAAAACCGCAGGAAGGGAAAATTGTTGCTGTAGGTGCTGGACGCGTAGCTGATAACGGTGAACGTATTGCACTTGAGGTTAAAGAAGGCGACAAAATCATTTTCTCTAAATATGCTGGAACGGAATTAAAGTACGATGGAAAAGAATACTTAATCCTTCGTGAAAGTGATATTCTAGCTGTTATCGGTTAATAGAACAAATTTGGGCACGGACCCGTTTATATTTATGATTCTTTTAGGAGGTAGAGACAATGGCAAAAGAAATTAAATTCAGTGAAGACGCACGTCGTGCAATGCTTCGTGGTGTAGATACATTAGCAAATGCCGTAAAAGTAACGCTTGGACCAAAAGGACGTAACGTTGTTCTTGAAAAGAAATTCGGTTCACCATTAATTACAAATGACGGTGTAACAATCGCAAAAGAAATCGAATTAGAAGATGCATTCGAAAACATGGGTGCTAAATTAGTAGCAGAAGTAGCTAGCAAAACGAATGATATTGCTGGTGACGGTACAACAACTGCGACTGTTCTAGCTCAAGCGATGATTCGTGAAGGTCTTAAAAACGTAACATCTGGTGCGAACCCAATGGGTATCCGTAAAGGGATTGAAAAAGCAACAGCTGCTGCGGTTACAGAACTTAAAAATATTGCGAAACCAATCGAAGGCAAAGAGTCAATCGCACAAGTTGCGGCTAACTCAGCAGCTGACGAAGAAGTTGGACAAATTATCGCAGAAGCAATGGAACGTGTTGGAAACGACGGCGTTATTACAATCGAAGAATCAAAAGGTTTCTCTACTGAATTAGAAGTAGTAGAAGGTATGCAATTCGATCGTGGTTTCGTTTCTCCATACATGGTAACCGATTCTGACAAAATGGAAGCAGTTCTTGAAAATCCATATATTTTAATTACGGATAAAAAGATTGCAAGCATTCAAGAAATCCTACCAGTTCTTGAGCAAGTGGTTCAACAAGGTAAACCAATCCTAATCATCGCTGAAGATGTTGAAGGGGAAGCTCAAGCAACATTAGTTGTTAATAAATTACGTGGTACATTCAATGCGGTAGCCGTTAAAGCTCCAGGATTTGGTGACCGTCGTAAAGCAATGCTTGAAGATATTGCGATCTTAACTGGTGGAGAAGTGATTACAGAAGATTTAGGTCTTGACCTTAAATCAGCGAACATTTCTCAACTTGGTCGTGCAAGCAAAGTCGTTGTGACAAAAGAAAACACAACAATCGTTGAAGGTGCAGGCGAGCCAGCTCAAATCTCAGCTCGTGTCAACCAAATCAAAGCTCAAGTAGAAGAAACAACTTCTGATTTTGACAAAGAGAAATTACAAGAGCGTTTAGCGAAATTAGCAGGTGGAGTGGCTGTTCTTAAAGTTGGTGCCGCAACTGAAACAGAACTAAAAGAGCGTAAACTTCGTATTGAAGATGCCCTTAACTCAACTCGTGCTGCTGTTGAAGAAGGTGTCGTAGCTGGTGGTGGTACAGCTCTAGTAACGGTTATTGGAGCCGTTAAAGCGGTAGACGCAACAGGTGATGAAGCAACGGGTGTGAGTATCGTTCTTCGTGCTCTTGAAGAGCCAATTCGCCAAATTGCACACAATGCAGGTCTTGAAGGTTCTGTTATCGTAGAACGTCTAAAAGGCGAAGCGGTTGGAATTGGATTCAACGCAGCAACAGGCGAATACACAGACATGATTGCAGCGGGTATCCTTGATCCAGTTAAAGTAACTCGTTCAGCCCTGCAACACGCAGCAAGTGTATCTGCGATGTTCTTAACAACTGAGGCTGTAGTAGCAGACTTACCAGAAGAAAATGCACCAGGAATGCCTGATATGGGCGGAATGGGTGGCATGGGTGGAATGGGTGGCATGATGTAATCATGTCCCCAGAATCCCTAATAAGATAGGATTTTGGCTACTTCAAAAGGTTAAAATTGACAATATGACCACAATTTGACCACATTTTAAAGTAGGTTTAGAATAAGCTTCTCATAAGTTCACTGAACTTGTGGGAGGCTTTTTCCTCCATATCGGCAGTCATGTGAGCATAAATATTCATGGTGGTTTCAATATCAGTATGGCCGAGACGCTGTTGAATTTCTTTAATTCCAACTCCGGCTTCAATGAGAAGTGATGTATGAGTATGTCTAAGTGAGTGGGGAGTGAGGTGTCTATCGATCTCGGCTAACTTAAGAATTCGTTTCATACGGTTTTCAATAACTTTTACATTCTCAGGATACCCTGATGACTTCGCAATAACGAAATCCTGGTCAACGTATTCATCTCGAATCATCATTTTTAATTTATTTTGTTCCTTTTTATGCTGCTTCAGATCGTTCATGACATTGGCATCCATTTTAATCTTACGAATCGATCCTTTTGTCTTAGGTGAAAGTAGTTGATATTCTTTAGTTCTATTTTTCGGATTATAAAGGGTTTTTGTAATGTTTATAGTAGATTCCTCAAAATCAATGTCTTTCCACTTTAATGCTAGAAGTTCTCCAATTCTCATTCCACTGTAAGCTAGAATAGAGAAGACAATCCCATCTTGTGAAAGTCCTTTTTTCTTTGCTGTTATTAGGAAATGGACAAGTTCTTCTTTTTCAAGAAATTTAATTTCTTGCTTCTTGTTCTCAATTTCTTCTACTGTTTGTATTTTTCGTGGTGGTTTAGCATAATCGGTGGGGTTCTTTTTGATAAGCTCATATTCCATAGCTTTTTTAAAGATCATTCGGGCTGAGGTATGAACACCGCTAATTGTATTATCGGCATAGCCCTTTTTCTTTAAGTCGTTGAGGATAGCTTGGTACTTTACAACGTTTACGTCTTTAAGTTTTACATAAGCTAGATAATCAAGCAACCTATTGACTTCTACTTTTCTTGCTCTAACCGTACTTACCTTAGAAGTCTCAGCATAAAGTTCTAGCCACTGAAGAGCAAAATCTTTGAAGTTGATACTACTTTCGTCTACAAACGTTTCAGAGTTAACAGCCTGCTGCATTTCAGAACATGCTGCTTGTGCTTCTCTTTTTGTTTTAAAACCGCTAACTGTTTTCTGGCGTTGATGCTAGACTAAAAAGTAGACACAGATTGTTATAATAAATATATCAACTATAACGAGGTGTGTCTGTATGGCAAGAGGTAAACGATACGATGAAGCTTTTAAAATTGAAACAGTAAAGTATATCAGTGAAAACAATAAAGCTGTAGCTCAGGTAGCTAGAGAAATTGGTGTCAACGAGAATACTGTACATGGCTGGGTGAAGAGGTATGGTCAGCAACCAGAAATTAAGGCTGTAAAATCTTTTTCATCAGATGTGGCTGAATTAAAGGCCCTTCAGAAGGAAATACGCGATCTAAAGGGGGAAAATGAAATCTTAAAAAAGGCGATGCACTACTTCGCGAAAAGCCCTCGGTAAAATATGAATTTATTCATGAAAACCGCTCCCCATTCCGAGTGGAGAAGATGTGCAGCGTTCTGCGAGTTTCCAAAAGTGGATACTTTAAATGGCTAAAACGACCTAAAAGTGATAGGCAGAAAAAACATGAGAAATTATCACAAGAAATTCTTCAAACCCACCTAGAATTTAAACAGCGTTAGGGCCGTGTTAAAATTACTAAAACCCTTAATAAACGTGGTGTGGAGGTTAGTGAACGTACAGTCTCACGCATCATGACTAAGAACCAGTGGAAATCTTGTACCGTCAAAAAATACAAGGCTACAACTAATTCGAAGCATAAGCATCCAGTAAGTGAAAACGTATTAGATCGACAGTTTAAAGCTTCTAAACCAAACCAGTTGTGGGTCACTGATATCACTTATATTCCAACCAATGAAGGTTGGTTGTATTTGGCAAGCGTAATCGACTTGTATTCTCGTAAAATAGTAGGTTGGGCTATGGATAAAACCATGACAAAGGAATTAGTAATATCTGCATTAAAAATGGCTTACAAACGCCAAAAGCCAGGAAAAGGAGTTATCCATCACTCAGACCGCGGTGTTCAATATGCCTCCTATGAGTATCAGAATCTATTAAGAAAATATGAAATGATCGGCAGCATGAGCCGAAAAGGCAACTGTTACGACAACGCTTGTATCGAGTCCTTTCACGGTATTCTTAAACGTGAACTTGTTTATCAAACAAAATATAGTACGAGGGAAGAAGCGAAAAAGTCATTATTTGAATACATCGAGTTCTTCTACAATTCCAAGCGGATCCATTCGACCTTAGATTACTTTACACCGAATGAATTTGAGTGTATATATGGAAAAAATGCAGCATAATTTTTCCTTCATAAAAAAGTTTAAATCGCTCTTATTTAAACTTTTTTATGAAGGCCACCAAGCGAAAGCGCGGTAGAAAAATCTGTGTCTATTTTCTTGACATAGTATCAGTTTTGTATATATCATGACTGGGATATTGAAAGAAGGCGGTCCAACAATTGTTTAATAATAATAACCTGTCCATACGAGGTTGAACAATGAATCAATTACAGAAAATGACTAAAAATCAATAGCAGAGCAAATGAAAGGCATTTCTTCTTTGTGTACTAAGACAAGAAAGGGAGATTCGTGAGATCAATAATAACTAGGGGTTGAGCTACCCATTAACAAAAAAATGGCTATCAAGTATATTGATAGCCAGAAATGTATATTTAATTACTAAGAATAACCTAACTTTAAGATTAATTATTTTTTGTATACACTAACGATTTCAGAAGTTTCTTTTAAACCATTCGGACCGTACACAATTCTTTCTCCCCATTCAGTTAGTTGCGTCCCTGAAAAATCTGTTGCTAAGTCAAGATACTCTACACCACCACTATTTCCGTGCCAAGACCAGGCAAGCCAACCTACATCATACTTCTCTGAATGACTTAAGATCGTATCAACAGCAACATCTCTTCCGTAGTGATGATGACCGAACTCACCAATTACTACAGCTAAATTCTTTTCAAGAACACCGTCAATATTGTCTTTTACTTGTTGAGGATTACCCGCTGCCCATTCATACATATGAATGGAAAACATTGTATTCTTTAATGGGTCTGAGTTAAAAACGTCTAATCCTTTTTCATGAATAGATCTAGGAAATTGTCCCCACCCAGCTGCGTCAACCATAAGTGTATGTTTTAGACCCGCCTCTCTTAGTAAAGGAATTGCTTTTTTATATCCTTCTGCCCAACCTTCACTGCTCCAAGAACCAAACCATTCATTAGAAATGTTAATAATTACTTTGTCCTCTTTTCCGATTAAAGCATCTTTGATCTCAATCCAGTAATCGACTGTTTTAAGTAATGGTTCAATATCATCTGTTCCGAGTGCATCATGTACCTCAAGAACAGCAACTAAAGAATGTTTTTCTGCTAAAGATATAATTTTTGCTACTTCGTCAACATCATCTTTGGTCCACTGTTGTCCATCTGAGAGAACTACACGAATGGAGTTTGCTCCAGTATCAGCAATTGCCTCCATCGCGGTTTCTATGTGAGGCTTGTACCAGGAATGAGCGTGGTTAATTCCGCGCATCACAAATGGCTTACCATTTGCATCATATAAGGTTGTTCCATCTATATAAAAACCATTGACTTTTCCTGCTGGAGGATTGGCTTTTCCAGGATTATTTCTAACTTTATCCCAGACTCCATTCTCAGCCGTTTTTCCAGGTGCTTCAGCTTGGGGTGCCCAAGGTACTTTATGCATTTGTCCATGTCCACTAGCTTGCGCAACTACTAAGTTAAAAGTAAAAGAGGAAAAAACTAAAATAAACATAGCAAATAAAAGCTTCATACTTCTCATAATACTAATACCCCCTTAAATTTATATATCAATGTACTTTACTTATAAAAATAACCTTCCCTCCTCCTGTATTTTATTAGTAAAGTTACAGTGATAACGCTTTCAATGACTTGAATAAATTTATATTATCACATAAGTTAACTAAAAGAATAGTTAATTTTACCTTATTTTAAATATTTTATAACTTTATTTTAATAAAAACCATATTAACGCTTAGTCTGACGGAGTATTACTTCACAGTTGATACTGAAACTTGTGGACATCACGATAAGTGGATTTTTGATTAAACAGATAAATATATTTTAATCGGTTCAGCGAAAGGCAGTTAATTGAACACTGTTTTAATTTAAAAACATCTTTGGAAGCAGGAATAGATGTAATAGGGTTTTTATGAGAGCTTTCGTAGCTGGATACCTCCAAATAAATCATTGGTGTTAAGACGATTCAGAATGGATATACATTCTATGCCTATTGTAAAGAGTGTACTAAAGCAAACCAAAGGTATAAATTTAAAGACATATGATTCTATACTATAGTGGGGAAGAGAAAATTAATTTTTGTTTTCGGTAGTCTAGCCTTAACTGAATAATACGTAGTGCTAAAGCTTCAATCACTTATAATAAAAAAGTGATCAGTTACTCAAAAGTGATAAATGGTAAAACGAGTAAGAACACGCTTTATCCATTGACAGCATTCGTTTAATTAAGTAATATTATTAATTGTATATAGTTAACGATTAGGTAACAAATAACAACGGCATAAACGATTAATTTATGAGGAGTGTCCAGAAGATGATACATGAAAAATATTTTGAATTACTTAAAGAACAAGAGGATTTACTAACTAGAAAAAACTTCGTGAAAACAGACTTTTATAATGGTGTGTATGACCGTTATCAGTATCCTATTATCACTCGTCATCATGTGCCATTACACTGGAGATTTGACTTAGATAAAACAACTAATCCTTATTTCATGGAGAGATTAGGTATTAATGCAACATTCAATGCTGGTGCAATATTTCTAGATGGAAAATATTATTTAGTTGTTAGAACGGAAGGGTTAGATCGTAAGTCATTTTTTGCATTGGCTGTAAGTGATAACGGAATTGATCAATTCCGATTTATTGATACTCCAATTACTTGGGAGAATCAGTATGAGGAAGAGACGAACATTTATGATATGCGTTTAGTTCAACATGAAGATGGCTGGATTTATGGGATCTATTGCTCTGAAAGCAAGGATCCAGCTGCTCCTGAGTTTGATACATCTAGTGCGGTTGCTCAAGCTGGGTTAGTGAGAACGAAGGATCTAAAGAAGTGGGAGAGATTGCCGAACATCGAGACGCCTTCTCCTCAGCAACGTAATGTTGTGCTACACCCAGAATTTATCGATGGGAAGTATGCTTTTTATACAAGACCGCAAGATGGTTTTATTTCTACTGGTAAAGGTGGAGGTATTGCGTTCGGAGTGTGTGATGATATCTTAAATCCTGTTATTATAGAAGAAAAGATCATCGACGAAAAAATATACCACACTGTTTATGAGGTGAAAAATGGTCAAGGGCCAGCTCCAATTAAAACGGATAAAGGCTGGATTCATATCGCGCATGGTGTTCGTAATACAGCAGCTGGATTAAGATATGTACTTTATACGTTTGCTACAAGTTTAGAAGCACCAGAAAAAATAATTGCAAAGCCAGGCGGGCACTTTATAGCTCCTTATGATGAAGAGAGGGTTGGAGATGTTTCAAATGTTATTTTCTGTAATGGTGCGATCGTTAACGAGGAAAATGACGTATTTATATATTATGCCTCAAGTGACACGAGAATGCATGTAGCTACTACAACGATTGACAAGTTAATTGATTATACATTTAATACACCGGAAGATCCATTACACTCTTTATTGTGTGCCGAACAACGAAAGACTTTAGTTGAGAAAAATTTACAACTTCTACAGAAATAAAATTAGTTTGCAAACGTTCTAATTTCGTTTAATATTAATCATAAGGGTTTTGTGAAATACTTGTAGAAGTGGAGGTGGTCAAATGAAAAGTAATGTTACGATGCGTGATATCGCAGTAAAATTAGGTGTAAGTAGTGTTACCGTTTCAAAGGCTCTGAATGACAAAGAGGGTGTTAGTGAGGAACTTAAATTAAAAATTAAAGACCTCGCAGAAGAAATGGGCTATCGCTTTAATGTTATGGCAAAGTCGATGAAAGAAGGCTGTTCATACAATATCGGCGTCATTATTCCTGAGCGATTTACTGGAGAAGATCAATCCTTTTATTTAAAATTCTATCAGCATATTACGAAAATGCTTGAGCGTTATAATTATTATGGCATTTTACAAATCTTACCGACGAATGATGAAGAGAAGCTAATATTACCAAGAACTTATTACGAAAACAAAGTTGATGGATTCGTCATTTTAGGTCAAGTTAGCAGTGAATACATTGATCTGTTAACGGAGCATGAGATCCCAAAAGTTCTCTTAGACTTTTACACAGATCATTCAGAAGTAGATTCCATCGTTACGGATAACTTTTATGGAGTTTATGAACTTACTAATTACCTAATTAAAAATGGGCACCGAGAAATTGCTTTTATTGGGAACATTCACTCCACAAGTAGTATTCAAGACCGCTATTTAGGATATTATAAATCTTTATTGGAGCATAAGATTCCACTCAATACGAATTACATTATTAATGACCGTGATGAACGTGGGAAATATATTGATTTAGAATTACCTGAACAACTTCCTACAGCTTTTGTGTGTAACTGTGATCAAGTTGGTTTTAATTTAATTAATAAACTAATATCTTTAAATTATTCTATTCCTGATGACTGTTCAGTCGTTGGGTTTGATAATGATATTTATTCTACTTTATCTAATCCTCCGCTGACAACAGTTCAAGTTGATACTGAAGAAATGGCGAAAGTGGCTGTGAAGTTTTTGATTGAAAAAATTAAAGACAAGAACAAGAGTTATGGAAGAGTGTTGATTAAAGGGAAGATTATTCATCGAGATTCAGTAAAAACGGTTTCTAAAGAGGGTCATGTGAGTGACTTATCTTCACAAATATAACACGAAAAGTCTTTATAATCGGTAATTACAGAAAAAACTGTAACCCGTTATAAAGGCTTTTTTGTTTATTTTAGAACATATTTTAATTTTTTCTTAACGCTAAGAAATAAAGTATAAAATCTTGTATCTCGTTAAAAAAACATAAAGTTTGTGCAAACAGAATGGTTACATACTTGTTGGATGAAACCTATTGACAAGTAAGCGTTGTCAAGTTATCATTTATTTGTAACTTAAACGATAAGCTTATTTGATATGTTGTTTTGTTTATTTTGTTTTCTCGCCCAAGTTAATGTGGCCTCACTCATTTTGGAAATTTCATAAGTGAAGGTCCGGATTTAACCTATTAGGGGGAAATTGCTTTACAACAGTTACTTAGATCATTGATTTTTTGAAAAGGTATCATGAAGCCGTAGGAAATGATCAAGAGGAAGGTCGTTTGTAAAAAAAGAGATAAAGGTAAGCGATATTCTGCCTTTGTTTGTTTTTATCTTAGTAATGGAAGAAGGAAATTAATATGTCTACATTTGATTTACAATTGCTCAAAAAAGAGATTGAAGATGAACTAGTAAATAATATCTTGCCGTTTTGGATGGAACATACGGTTGATAAAAATTTTGGTGGCTTTTATGGCTATATGACAAACGATCAAGAAGTTAATAAAGAAGCAGATAAAGGTTGTATCTTGAATTCACGGATCTTGTGGTCGTATTCAAAGGCCTTTAATCAACTAAAAGACCCAAAATATTTGGAGATAGCTGATCACGCTTTTGATTATTTAAAAAATCATTTTTTAGATCAAGAGCATGGCGGCATTTATTGGATGCTTGACTATAAGGGTCAACCTTCTGAAGACCGAAAACATATTTACAATCAGTCGTTTGGAATCTATGGACTAACCGAATATTATATGGCTACGAAAAACAAAGAAAGTTTAAAACTAGCGATTGATTTATATCAATTAATTGAAAAATACGCTTATGACCAAGAGAACAAAGGATATCTCGAAGCATTTACTCGTGATTGGAAAGCGGATGAGGATCTTCGTCTTAGTGGCAAAGATCTAAATACAGCAAAATCAATGAATACGCATCTTCATATATTAGAAGCGTATACGAATTTGTACAGAGTGTGGAAAGATGAAGCGTTTAAAGAAAAATTAATTGAATTAATTGATGTTACATTAGAACACATTGTATCTGACCAATACCAATTTAAGTTATTTTTTGATGAAGAGTGGAATTCGAAATCAGATGTCATCTCATATGGTCATGATATTGAAGGAAGCTGGTTGTTACATGAAGCAGCAGAAGTCGTTGGAGACGAGCAATTGATTCATAAGGTTGAAGAGGTTGCCATTAAAATGGCGAAAAAGGTTCTAGAAGATGGAATTGACCAAGATGGTAGTGTGATGAATGAATTAGACGGCGACCATCTTGATAAAGACAAAGTGTGGTGGGTTCAAGCTGAAGCTGTGGTTGGATTTTTTAATGCGTACCAACTTACAGCTGACCAAGCCTACTTGGATGCAGTCGATCAGTTATGGACGTTTACCAAGACGTATATAATCGACCAAAAAAGTGGAGAGTGGTTCTGGAAGCGAGATGCGAATTTAGAAATTGATTCGAACATGCCAAAGGTCGATCCTTGGAAATGTCCGTATCATAACTCTAGATTTTGCTATGAAATGATTGAAAGAATTAATAAAGTAACATCGTAAGGTTTATATAGAAGGAACTTGGAGAGGGAGAGTAAAAATGGAATATATTAAAGGGATGACATGGGGTTGGGTAGGAACTCGTGGTCAATGGAATACAGAAGAAGCTAAACAATCGATGACAGCGATGAAAGATATCGCGGTCAATTGGACAGCTATTGCCTTTCAAGGATTACAAGAGACAGCATTTTCAACAGAAATTGATTTTAAAAATGATCCAGTCGTAACGGATGATGAAGTGTATTGGGCAATTAAGGAAGCGAAGGAATTGGGTTTAAACGTTTGTTTAAAACCAGTTGTAAACTGTAAGGATGGCACGTGGCGTGCTCATATAAACTTTTTTGACCTAGATGTTCCATGTGAGCCGAAATGGTCTGATTGGTTCAAAAGTTATGAGGCTTTTATTTTACACTATGCCAAAATAGCAGAGGAAACAAGCTGTGAAATGTTCTGTATCGGCTGTGAAATGGTCCAAACAGATCGAAGAGAAAAAGAGTGGCGTGAATTAATTCGTAAAGTGAGAGAAGTTTACTCAGGGCCGATTACGTATAATTGCGATAAATACCAAGAGGGTCAAGTGAAGTGGTGGGATGCCGTTGATATTATCTCCTCTAGTGGATATTACCCAATTGATTCTTGGGATGAGCAAGTAGCTCGTATTAAAGGAGTCGTTGAACAATACGATAAAACGTTTTTCTTTATGGAAGCGGGATGTCCAAGTCGTACTGGATCACCAAATGTACCAAACGATTGGAATTTAAATAAAGGTCAAGTTAATGAAGAAGCACAAGATGCCTATTTAAATGAAATGTTTACGAAAACAACGGATCAAAAATGGATTAATGGGTTTATGCTATGGGATTGGCCTGCAGTGCTTTATCCGAAAGAAGAAGCATCAAAAAATGATGATTACTGCATGTATGGAAAGAAAGCAGAGAAAACAGTTAGAGATTTCTATTTATCTAAATAAAGAGAACACCGAGGTATCAGACTGGCTTATTGCTAGTCTGACTTCTTTGGTAAGATGGAAGGAGAATGGTATGTTTCTTATCGGTGTTGATTTAGGTGGCACGCAAATAAGAATTGGTTTGTTTACAGAAGAGGGTGAATTATTAGATCGGAAGGCCACTTTAACGAAGGCTGAAGAAGGTCCAACAAAGGTAGTAGAGAGAATAAAATCTCTTATACACGAAATAAGTCTACCTGTAATTGTAAAGAACGGCAAAGAATCAATTGGTGGAATTGGAATTGGCTGTCCTGGTCCATTAGATGTATTCGAAGGTATCATCATGTCTCCTCCTAACTTACCTGGCTGGAATCGGATTCCATTGAAAAAGCTTCTTGAAGAGGAATTTCAGCTTTCAGTGTACTTAAATAATGATGCGAACGCAGCTGTATTAGGTGAATACTTCTTTGGGAGTGGAAAAGGAAAATCTAATCTTGTCTATTTAACGTTAAGTACAGGTGTTGGAACAGGTATTATAGATAATGGTCAATTGTTACTTGGTCAAAATGGGAGTTCAGCAGAAGTAGGGCATATGAGTTTGAATCCTGAAGGGCCACTTTGTGGGTGTGGGAATAGAGGTTGTTTTGAGGCATTTGTTTCAGGAACAGGTATTGTAAGACGCGCAAAGGCACTTCTCGAGCAAGACTTAGAGTCAGCTTCAGCTTTACATGAATGTGAGGAATTAACGACGAAATTGATTTTTGATGCGGCTAAAAAGAAGGATCGTTTGGCCTTAGAGATTGTCGAAGAAACGAGAATGTATTTAGGTGTCGCGTTAGTAAACGTTATTCACTTATATAACCCGAGTATGATTATTTTGGGTGGTGGTGTAAGCAAAGTTGGTGCCTTTTTATTAGAGCCAGCTATTCAATTTGCTAAGGAACGTGCGATGAAACTAATGGCAGATTCTCTAGAGTTTCAGCTAACCCAATTGGGAGATGATGTTGGTCTCATTGGGGCTGCTTCGCTTGTCAAATACCATCATCAAGCTTAAAGGAAATGGGATGGTTCCACATGCAATATCGAAAGCTAGGTAGAACAGGAATAAAGGTAAGTGAGATTAGTTTAGGTAGTTGGTTAACATACGGAAATGTGGTTGAAAAAGCAAAAGCGGAGAAAATCATTGATCAAGCTTATGACGTCGGAATTAATTTTTTTGACACTGCAAATGTGTATGCCATTGGTGAATGCGAAAAAATCGTAGGGGATGCTTTGAAAAAGTATCCGCGAGAGTCTTATGTCCTAGCCACAAAAGTATTTTGGCCAATGGGAGATGGTGTAAATGACCGTGGCTTATCTAGAAAGCATGTGTTCGAACAGCTGCATTCGAGTTTAAAACGGTTGAAACAAGATTATGTAGACATTTACTATTGCCACCGCTTTGATACTGAGACACCAATTGATGAAACATTACGAACCATTGAAGATTTTTTACGCCAAGGCAAAGTATTATATGTTGGTGTGAGTGAGTGGACGGCAACGTAAATGTTAGAAGCCTTACGAGTAGCGGATCAGTTTTTGTTGGATCGAATTGTTGTCAATCAACCGATGTATCACATGTTCCATAGAGATATAGAAAATGAGGTGATTCCTTTTAGTGAACAGAATGGAATTAGTCAAATTATTTATTCGCCATTAGCTCAAGGAGTGTTAAGTGGAAAATACAAAGCAGGAATGGAGTATCCGAAAGGAAGCCGGGCAGCGGATGACTCATCGAATATGTATATTGCTCCGTACTTAACAAAGGACGTCTTAACGAAGGTTGAGCGTTTGCAAGGTTTGGCATGTGAACAAAGTTTAACGTTATCCCAATTAGCACTAGCTTGGGTTCTAAGACACGACAATGTAGCTAGCACCATTATTGGAGCGAGTAAGCCTGAGCAAGTTCTAGAAAATGTAAAGGCGATAGGCGTTAAATTATCAACAGAAACCATTGATAGTATTAATAAAATTTTAAACTAAAAGTTAAGCTGGAATTGAGGGCGATTTATGTACAAGGAACCTATGTTTTTAGCACCAGTTTTTAAAGATCGTATTTGGGGTGGCACGAAATTAAGTGATCGTTTTGGTTACGATATTCCGACGAACACAACAGGAGAATGTTGGGGGATTTCAGCTCATCCGAACGGTCCTTCACGTATTAAGAATGGCCCGTTAAAAGGAAAAACATTGATGGAAGCTTGGGATCAGCATCGTGAGTTGTTTAGTAATGAAAAAGGAGAACAATTCCCATTGCTCGTTAAAATACTTGACGCTAATAACGACCTCTCTGTTCAAGTTCACCCAAATGACGAGTATGCAAACAGTCATGAAAATGGAGAGCTTGGAAAAACCGAGTGCTGGTATGTAATTGATTGCGAACCTGAATCCGAATTAATTATAGGCCATCACGGCAAAACAAAAGAGGAATTCGTTTCAATGATTGAAAAGGGAGAATGGGATAAATTGCTTAAAAAGGTACCTATTCAACCAGGAGATTTTTATTATGTACCAAGTGGGACCATCCATGCAATTGGAAAAGGAGCCCTCATACTAGAAACTCAACAAAGTTCGGATACAACTTATAGAGTGTATGATTATGACCGAAAAGATGTAACAGGCAATACAAGAGAACTACATCTTGAACAATCAATTACGGTGACGACCATTCCCCATCAAGACGCTCGAATAGAACAAGTAGTCTCAATAGAGCAAGGACTAACAATAAAAAAACTTGTCTCAGAACAATATTTTACGGTTTTTCATGGTCTTTTACAAGGTACAGTCGATCAAAAAACGGATGGTAAATATCTATTATATAGTGTGTTGAATGGTAAAGGGGTAATTACGGTTAATCAGCAATCGTATCCTTACAAAACAGGCGACCACTTTGTCATTCCATCAACTATTGATACGTACGAATTAACAGGTAACGCTGAATTCATTTATTCTTTTACTTCTTAATATAATCCTAGAAGGGAACATGAGCATGCCACTTATTGATATGTCCTTAGAAGAGTTAAGCGAGTACGAAGGTCGCAATCCTCGTCCAGTTGATTTTGATGAATACTGGGAAAGAGGACTGAGAGAAATGAGGTCTGTTGACCCTAATATTGAGCTAGTTCCGAGTTCCTTTCAGGCACCTTTTGCAGATTGTTTTGATCTTTATTTTACTGGAGTTCGTGGAGCGAGAATTCATGCGAAATACGCAAGACCGAAAAAGAGTAAGGAGAAACATCCGGCTGTTGTGCAATTTCACGGGTATTCGGTTAATGCAGGAGACTGGGTTGGACTTTTAGCTTATGCAGCACGTGGGTATACAGTTGTTGCGATGGATGTTCGCGGTCAAGGCGGTTATTCGGAAGATACAGGTGGGGTGAAAGGAAACACATTACACGGACATATTATTAGAGGACTAGATGGAGAAAATCCGGATGATTTGCTATTTCGTCATATATTTCTCGATACCGCTCAACTTGCAGGAATTGTGATGGACTTTCCTGAAGTCGATGGAAATCGTGTAGCTGCAACGGGTTGGTCGCAAGGAGGAGGATTAACCCTTGCTTGTGCGGCTCTTGAACCACGTATTAAAAAGGCTGCGCCTGTATATCCGTTTCTAAGTGATTATAAGCGGGTGTGGGAGATGGATCTTGATAAAGATGCTTACCATGAATTACGAACACACTTCCGGTTCTTTGACCCACAACATAAAAGGGAAGAAGAGATTTTCACCAAATTAGGATACATCGATATCCAACATTTAGCTTCACGAGTTCAAGCTGAGGTAATGATGGGCGTGGGCCTAATGGATACGATTTGTCCACCATCGACTCAGTTTGCTGTATTCAATAAATTAAAAAGCAACAAAAGCATAGAAGTGTATCCAGACTTTGCCCATGAAGAACTACCAGGACTACCGGATAAAATATATCAATTTTTACAATTTTAGTTTGCATTATTTTTAAAAGAGTCATTAAATAAGCCAACACCATCTAGGCTACTAAAAAGCTTCAATTCGGGATAATATTACTTATGGTCTGAAAATGTCTCAGAGGAGTCTATGGCAAGTCGTTGAGGTGGTAAATCTCCAAGATGTCGTTGCAGAGATGCCTAACGGCTTACACACATTAATTGGCGAGCATGGTGGAAAACTGTCTGGGGGCAACGTCAGCGAATTGCGATCCCGTGCTCTGATACGAAACCCGGAGATTATCTTATTAGATGAAGCCACTTCTGCATTAGATAACAAATCGGAATACCGTATTCAACAGGCTATTCGTCAATTACTCCAAGGGAAAACAACTTTTATCGTGGCACACCGTTTATCAACGATTCGTGATGCAGACCGAATTGTTGTAACGAAGAACGGGACATGTGCAGAGGCTGGGATGTATGAAGAGTTAATGAAGAAAAAGGGATTTTACCAACTTAAACAAATGCTGAAATAGCAATAGAAAGGGAGGATGGCAGGGGCTCTCTCTAACTGTTGCTTTTTATCTAAGAGATGTTTCTGGTACGAAAAATGGTAAAAAGAACCAAGCTGAAGTGTGTGAATGAAAGGACGAAATGGATGTTTGATTTACAATTTATTACGAGAGTATATCAAGGTGTGAAAGCGAGTTTGCTTTTTTGGGTCTATATGTTAAGAGGCCTCATTATCTACGGTTTCCTCCCTTCATTATTTGCGTTGCTAGCGGTTATGAACGACATTAGAAGAGGGTTTGAAGAAGAAGAGCACAGTGTAAGTTCCTTATATAGTGAGTACTATAACAAGTACAGCGAATATAAAGCAGGTTCCTTTCTATTCTCTTTTTTATTTGTGCTTTATTATACAGGCTTATTTTTTATTAATCAGCGTCCAGATGATGGTGTGTCCCTCCTGTTAACGATTTTCGTTGTGTACATATTAGCATTAACCATCATTGTTTTATCGTACGGTGCCCATTTTGTTGTTATTAAACAAATGACGTTGAAAGCAGGATGTATCCATGGATTTTTAGCTGCTTTAAGAAATTTACTCCTTTCCATTGGACTGTTAGCCGTTGTATTTGGATTGGGGTATATTGCAACTATAAATTTCTTTCTTTTTATCATAAGTTTTCCAGCTCTGTACGGCTTTGCGATATTGTTTTTTTTAGGCAGAGTTGCAGGTATAAAAAAGTAAGGTTTCAGTATAAAAATAAAGTAACTAACAAAATTAATTGCCAACTATATTGGAAAAGAGAGATCGTCAAGGAAGAAATTGGCGATTTTTTTTTGTTCTCGAGCTAGTATTGGTGTTCTAGAAGAAGAGGATGGTAGCTACTGATCTGATTAGATAAGGTTGCCTGGGTTGTCCCTGAAAGAGCTTATATAGCGTAACAGGCCGATATGCTCTATAAATATAAATTATAAATTATTAGCCTTTTGACGTAGTTCTTTATTGACAGGAAAGCGTTGCCATAATAGAATTAATTGTAAGCTAAACGATAAGTTAATTTATGTTATTTAATTAGCTTGCTGTAACTCGCGTTGTTGCACGTTTCATGGTTACTTTAAATAGCTGAAGAATATATGAGAATCTATTAAATGATAAACGAGGTGTTTTCCCTTGAAGAGAATCAATTTAAATGGTGCGTGGAAGATGAGGAGTACCGATACGGATGAATGGATCGGTGTTACGGTACCTGGGTCTGTCTTTAACGACTTACTACAGAATAAGAAGATCGAGGATCCGTTTTATCGAGATAATGAAAAGTATGCCTATGAGATTGCTTCTAAAGATTATCAATATTCACGAAAAGTGAAGGTGGAACAAGATTTTCTTGAGCAGGAGAGAATCTTTCTATTGTGCGAAGGACTAGATACACTTGCCGAAATCACGATCAATGACCATGTGATTGCCCGTACGAATAACATGCATCGTACTTATGAAATTGATGTGAAAAATATATTGCATCTTGGAGAGAATACAATAACAATTACACTCTTATCTCCTGTTCATTATATTAAGAAGTTAGATGAAGAAAGGCCGCTCTGGGGCGTAGTGGATGCGATAAAAGGATATCCTCACATTCGTAAAGCGCATTATATGTTTGGTTGGGATTGGGGGCCAAAAATTCCGGATAGTGGAATTTGGAGGGATATTTCATTTGTTAGTTATAATGAAGCTCGGCTAGAGGACATCTACTTTACGCAAGTTCATCACGAGAACCTTGTTGAGTTAAAAACGAGAATTCGTTTAGAAAAATGGCTTAAAGGCGAAGTTGATGTAAAAGTAGAGCTAACTTGTCCAAAAGGAAAGACTCAAATGCTTTCTATGACTACGGATCAACTAGAGGAGAATATCATATTTGATATTGAAGAGCCTGAACTTTGGTGGCCGAATGGCTATGGAAAGCAGCCATTGTATGGATTAAGTGTTACCGTGCAATCAAATGGACAAGCGTTAGATGTTCAAACCTTTGAAATAGGACTTCGAACAATTAAAGTGAGACAAGAACCGGATCAATGGGGGAAAACATTTGAGTTCGAAGTTAATGGTCTGTCTATTTTTTCGATGGGAGCCAATTATATCCCGGAAGATAATCTGATCTCACGCGGTTCGCGAGAAAAGACGGAACGATTAATTCAAGACTGTATTGAAGCGAATTTTAACATGATTCGTGTTTGGGGCGGAGGGTATTATCCGAATAAAGATTTCTATGAATTATGTGACCGCTACGGTTTAATCGTATGGCAAGATTTCATGTTTGCTTGTGGTGTCTATGAACTAACAAATGAGTTTACAGAAAATATAAAAAAAGAAATTGCAGACAACATCAAAAGACTACGTCATCACGCTTCGTTAGCTCTATGGTGTGGGAATAATGAAATGGAAGAAGCTTGGGTTCATTGGGATTTTCCTAAAACAGCCAAACTAAGAACGGATTACTTGAAACAGTTTGAGATTATCTTCCCAGAAATCGTTAAAGAATTAGATCCTGAAACGTTTTATTGGGTTTCCTCTCCATCATCAGGTGGTGGGTTTGACAAACCAAATAGTGAAAATGAAGGTGACGTTCATTATTGGGATGTTTGGCATGGGTTAAAACCATTTACAGAATACCGTAAATTTCATTTCCGGTTCTGTTCTGAGTTTGGTTTTCAGTCTTTCCCATCTATAAAGACTATTGATTCTTTTACGTTGCCAGAGGATCGTAATATCTTTTCTAATGTCATGGAGAATCACCAAAAAAACGGTGAGGCGAATGGAAAAATTCTAAATTACTTATCACAAACATTTCTCTATCCAAAAGATTTTAAATCTTTATTATATACTTCGCAAATTCTGCAAGCAGAGGCGATTAAGTATGGAGTTGAGCATTGGAGAAGAAATAGAGGGCGTTGTATGGGTTCTATCTACTGGCAACTAAATGATTGCTGGCCTGTTGCGTCATGGTCTAGCATTGATAACTTCGGACGTTGGAAAGCTTTGCATTACTTTGCAAAGAAATTCTATGCGCCTGTGCTACTTTCTTTATGTGAAGAAGGAACGAACGTGGAGATCCATTTGACGAATGATAAGGCAGTGGATGTTACATGCCAAGTTGACTGGAAGCTTAGAACCAACTCAACTGAAGTTATAAAGGAGGGGACAGTTCATTCCACGGTAGAAAAGCTAAGTGCTAAAAAACTTGAATCATTAAGCTTTAATGAGTTAACCGATGAGAAGAAAAGAGACGTGTATGTAGAATGTACGTTGTTTATTAATGGTCAGCAGGAAACGATGGTGACGGTTTTATTTGTGAAACCGAAACACTTTACATTTCTAGATCCAAAGCTAAAGACAGAGGTCTTAGAGGAGAACGATCAATTTATCATTTCTGTTCATTCACAAGCATTTGCTAAGTATGTTGAATTGGATTTACTAGACGCTGATTGTAAGTTTAGTGATAACTATTTCGATGTTTCAGCAAATGAAAAGAGAGTGATTACTGTCAAAAAAAATAGCTTGAGCTCAAAAATAAACTTAAGTGAGTTTAAAAAACAGTTGAGCTTAAGGAGTGTATTTGATATTTCATAACTTTATGTGTCACTTTATTTTTTTCTGAAATTTTATTAGTTAATAGTTTCTTAAATTGATTGACAAGAAAGCGGTAACATAATATTATTAAATTATTACTTTAACGATAAAGTAAAAGTTAATTAAGGGGGGCAATACAGATGAGTAAGATGAAACATTTTAAAGGATGGATGTTAGCTACAGCAGCGGCTGTCGCGCTTACAATGACAGGTTGTGGAGGAGCAGAAGAAGAAGAAGCGGTACCAGAAGTAGGAACAGATGGAGAGTTAACAGTTACGGATCCAGCTGATGTAAGTGGAGACTTAACAGTTCTTGTCCATCGTACAGATATCGTTGATACGGTGTTCCAAGATTATGCAGCGGAATTCCAAGAAACATATCCTAATGTAAATCTAAGCTTTGAAGCGATTACGGATTATCAAGGTCAAGTTAATATTCGTATGAATACGAAAGACTACGGTGATGTCCTAATGATTCCTGATAACGTACCAGTTGAAGATTTACCTCACTTCTTTGAGCCGCTTGGTGCAACGGAAGAAATGTTAGAAAATTACTTATTTACAGATGATATGGCTTATCAAGGAGTCACATATGGAATACCAATTACGATTAATGCAAACGGAATTCTTTATAACAAGGATGTTTTTGAAGAAGCGGGTGTAACGGATGTGCCTGCTACTCCAGAAGAGTTTATGGAAGCATTAAGTGCCATTAATGAAAATACGGATGCTATCCCGTTGTATACAAATTATGGAGCTGGCTGGCCACTAAATCAGTGGGAGCCAAATCGTGTTTCCATTGCTGGAAATCCTGATTTCACCAATGAGTTAATTCATACGGACGCTCCATTTGCTGAAGGGGAACCGCATCATATTCTTTATAAAGTAATGTATGATGCTGCAGATCAAGGCTTAATTGAAGGAGATCCTTTAACAACGGATTGGGAATCATCTAAGCAAATGATGGCAGATGGCAAAATTGCAACAATGGTATTAGGTTCTTGGGCAATTACGCAAGTGCAAGAGTTAGCTGAAGACCCAGAGTCAATTGGATACATGCCTTTCCCTTATACTCAGGAAGATGGAACGATTTATTCTGCAGTAGCTGCTGACTTTAATATTGGTATTAATGTGAATTCAGATCACAAAGAAGCGGCGCGTGCTTGGGTAGACTTTTTCATTAATGATTCAAACTATGCAGTTGACCAAGGTGGTATTTCACCAGTTGTTGGAGAAGACTACCCTTCTACATTAGCTTCTTTTGAAGAATTAGGTGTTGAATTTATTTCTGAGAACCCTCATAGAGAAGGCGAAGAAGGATTTTTAGATCAAATTGATAATGAATCAGAAGTTGGTCTATGGATCGAAGGCTTTAAGCAACGTATGATTGAAGCAGGAATTGGTAATAGAGCTGAAACATACGAAGACATTACGAATGATCTGAATAGCAGATGGGAAGCTGGAAGAACAAGAGTTGTTGAGTAAACATTAGAAGGGGGGAATCCCCCCCTACTATGTAAAACGTTATGAAGGTTTGAGGGGGATCCACAATGTCTAATCCATCGGCTAACTCTAGTGCTGAGAAGAAAAGTAAATTCAGCTTGGGAAATCTTAATTATAGACAACAAAGAATTGTCATTATCATAGCTTTTTCTGCAGTACCTCTACTATTATTATTTACATTTTCATACTTACCTTTAATTAACATGTTTATCTATAGTTTCCATAAGTGGAATGGTATTAGTCCGAATATGACGTTTGTTGGTTTGGATAACTACGTACAAATTTTTACCGGACCAGAGTATTTCGTAGTTTTCACTGTAAGTTTATATTATTTCTTTGCTACATTTATTCAAATGGGCTTAGCTCTTTATTTTGCAACGATTTTAACCTTTAATGTTCGTTTTAAGAACTTCTTTAAAGGAGCCATTTTCTTCCCTTATTTATTGAATGGGGTAGCGATTGGATTTATTTTCTTATATTTCTTTAGACCTGACGGGACGTTAGATGGTCTTTTAGGGTTACTTGGTCTAGGAGAGTATGCTCAACTTTGGTTAGGAAATCCAGATTTAATTAATATATCGTTAGCGGGTACATCGGTTTGGAGATACATGGGTTTTAACTTTATTATCTTCTTAGGGGCTATTCAGTCTATTTCTGGTGATATTTATGAAGCTGCTGACATCGATGGTGCGAATAATTGGCATAAATTTAGATATATCATTCTTCCGAGTATAAGAAGGATTGTTGAATTAAATTTAATCTTAGCGATCAGCGGAGCTATTGGGGTATTTGAAATTCCTTATATCATGACTGGTGGAGCGAATGGAAGTGCAACGTTCGTTATTCAAACAGTAGATACAGCCTTTAAGTTTAGTAAGGTTGGTTTAGCTTCTGCTATGGGTATAGTCTTACTAATTATTGTTGTCTTTATTACCTTGTTACAAAAAGTTCTGTTTAAAGAGAAAGGGGCCTAAAATCATGAATCCAAAAGTGCTTTTACAAAATATTATAAAGTATGGATCGTTGATTCTAGGTCTTCTGATCACAGTTATTCCTATTCTTGTTGTGTTATTTGCTTCTTTTAAAACACCTCAAGAATATGCGTCAACGGGTCCGTTAATGCCACCAGAAAGCTTTTTTAACTTTGAAAACTATGGACGGGCTTTTTTTGAAGGGAATATGCTACTTGGTTTTATCAATACAACAATTATCTTAATAATCTCCATTGTTAGTGCGATTCTCATAGGAACTATGATTGCTTATGTTTTAAGTCGTTTTCAATTTAGAGGAAGTAAAATTTTACTCGGTTTATTTCTACTTGCGACCTTAATTCCTGCTGTAACAACTCAGGTTGCTACATTCCAAATTATTAGTGAATTGGGCTTATTTAACACGAGATGGGCAGCTATTATCTTATTTATGAGTACGGATATCATTGCTGTTTATATCTTCTTACAGTTCTTAGACCGTGTTTCGGTATCGCTGGATGAATCTGCTATGCTGGATGGTGCTTCTTACTTCACTATTTACAGCCGCATCATTTTACCGCAATTGAAACCAGCAATGGCTACTGTTTTTATCATTAAAGGTGTTGCTATTTACAATGACTTTTATATTCCGTTCTTGTATATGCCAAAACCTGAGCTTCAAGTGGTATCGACTGCGCTGTTTAAATTTCAAGGTCCATACGGGTCACAATGGGAAGTTATTTGTGCAGGGATCATCATAGTTATTATTCCTACGCTGATCATCTTCTTAAGTTTACAAAGATACATTTACAATGGCTTTACTGAAGGTTCAGTTAAATAGGTGATCTTAAAGAAAGCAATTCCCACTTGATTTTTAAGATACTAAAATTAGACAAACTTCCTTTTTCAGTACCTTGTGGAGTAGCAATGGCTCCGCACGTTGTGTACCTGCTAAGGACCCAATCTCAGTGGGCTTTAAAAAAACAGGAAACAGCTAATCTCATGTTAAGAGGCTACTGAAAAGGTGATCCTTTTTTAGTAGCCTCTTATATTTAATTAGTTCCTATTAGTAGGCTGTCGGTGTTTGTTTATTGAAGAAGCAGTTGTTACGAATGTGTAATACTGCTTCTTTTTATAAAGACATCGAAGCAGAGTAACCAAAAGACCTTAGTGCTTTCTTTATGTAATTCAAAGGAAAAAAATGTATTTTAAGGAGATAACAGTGGCTATTATATATGATTCGAACACGCAAACATTTCATTTGAAATCAATAAAAACGAGCTATGTTCTTCAAATAATGAAGGGAGGCTATTTAGCTCATTTGTATTGGGGTAAGAAGGTAGAGGTGTATCAGCACTCTAACGAGGTGCGTTTTAGAGATCGCTCTTTCTCGCCTAATCCGGATCCGAGTGAACCGTTCTTCTCATTGGATACACTGCCACAAGAATACCCAGCCTATGGAAACACGGATTTCAGAGTTCCTGCCATCCAAATTCAATTAGAAAATGGAAGTACCGTGACGAATTTAAAATATAATTCACATCAAATCGTAAAAGGAAAACCGGCGCTAGATGGATTGCCGTCTACATATGTAGAAAAAAAGCATGAAGCTGAGACGTTGATGATTACACTACTAGATGAGCTAACGGGGTTATACGTCATTTTAAGCTATACGACTTTTGAAGAGATGGATGTAATTACACGGTCCTCCAAGCTAGTGAATACAGGTGAGGAGCAACTGAAAATCTTAAAAGTAGCTAGTGTCAACGTCGATTTCCAAGAGTCGGACTTTGAATTACTAACACTTCCAGGGGCGTGGGCTCGAGAGCGCCATTTAGAAAGAAGTGCCCTTAGAAGTGGTCTTCAGGTAATTGAAAGTCGAAGAGGAGCAAGTAGCCATCAGATAAATCCGTTTTTAGCATTAACGAAAAAAGAGACAACAGAGCAGTTCGGAGAAGTTTATGCTTTTAATTTAGTGTATAGCGGAAATTTTCAAGGCTCGGTTGAAGTCGATCAGTTTCGTCAAACGCGTGTGACGATGGGGATAAATCCGTTTGACTTCTCATGGTTACTAGAACCTGGAGAGGCTTTTCAAGCTCCTGAAGTCGTCATGGTTTATTCAGCTAATGGATTAGGGGAGATGTCAAGGTCGTTTCACTCTCTCTATCAAGCAAGACTTTGCCGAGGTCGATTTAGAGATCAAACACGTCCCGTTTTAATCAATAATTGGGAAGCGACCTATTTTGACTTTAATGAAGAGAAAATCGTGGAGATTGCAAGACAAGGAAAAGAACTCGGTGTAGAGTTATTTGTCTTAGATGACGGCTGGTTTGGGAAAAGAAACAGTGATAAAGGTTCTTTAGGTGACTGGTTGGTTGATGTGAATAAACTACCGAAAGGACTCTCCCATTTAGTGAACCAGATTACGAAAATAGATATGCAGTTTGGTCTATGGTTTGAGCCGGAGATGGTGTCCGTTGATAGTGATTTATACCGTGCTCATCCAGACTGGTGCATTCATGTGCCTAATCGATCTCGTTCAGAGGGGAGAAATCAACTGATCTTAGATTTATCTCGTCCTGAAGTATGTGATGAGATTGTTAAGAGAATTTCCACTATTTTAGAATCGGCTCCAATTACGTATGTGAAATGGGATATGAATCGACATATGACAGAGATAGGGTCGAAAAGTCTACCTAAGGAAAGACAACGAGAAACAGCTCATAGATACATGCTTGGTTTATATCGAGTGATGGACGAGATTACAACTAGATTCCCTGCTATCTTGTTTGAAAGTTGCTCAGGTGGAGGCGGGAGGTTTGACCCTGGAATCCTTCATTACATGCCCCAAACATGGACAAGTGATAATACTGATGCTATTTCTCGTCTGAAAATCCAATATGGCACAAGTCTAGTATATCCGATGAGCGCAATGGGTTCTCATGTATCTGCAGTTCCTAACCACCAAGTACAAAGAATGACGTCAATGGAAATCCGTGGGCATGTGGCAATGTCGGGTAACTTTGGTTATGAACTTGATGTTACTCAATTATCCGAAGTAGATAAAGATATGATGAAAAAGCAAATTGCTTTTTATAAAGAAGTTAGACCGGTTATTCAGTTCGGAAACTTCTATCGCTTGTTAAGTCCGTTTACGTCTAATGACACGGCATGGATGTATGTGTCTAAAGATCAATCCGAAGCAGTTCTTGGCTACTTTTCTGTTTTGGCTGAACCGAATGCGCCTTATCGTAAAGTAAAGTTAACGGGACTCGATCCGAGGAAAAAATATAAAGTAAATGTGTTGAATCAATCGTACTACGGAGATGAATTGATGAACGTCGGGATTAACATACCTTTTTTAGAAGGTGATTTTGTGAGTGTTATGTGGAGGTTGAAAGTAGTTTAACATGTTTTAGTAGAAAAAATAAAAACATAAGGGAGTAGCGAAAATGAAGGAAATATTCATCAAAGGTATGACATATGGGTGGAACACAACGCGTGGAGCCTATCGAACAGCTGAAGCAGTAGAATCAATGAAAAAGCTAAGAGAAACAGGATCAGAATGGATCGCCTTATCTTTCTTCACCTTTCAAGATACATTTGCTTCAACAGATATTGTCTTTGACTACGGACATACGATGACGGATCGCGATATTGAATTTGCTGTGAAACAAGCAAAGGATTTGGGGATGAAGGTTTGTTTAAAGCCTGTTGTGAACACAAGGGAAGGGATATGGAGAGCTCGCATTGGCTTCCCAGAGGAAGCGGTTGAGTATTGGAATAAATGGTTTGCCTCTTATACGAACTTTCTTTTACATTATGCGGAGCTTGCTGAAGAACTAGACTGTGAAATGTTCTGTGTCGGTTGTGAGATGATTAACACGGAATCACGAACAGAGCAGTGGGAACAAGTTATAGCAAGCGTTCGTGAGGTTTATAATGGACCGTTAATTTATAATGCGAATCATGGGAAAGAAGAAGGGGTAGAATGGTTCGACAAGGTCGATATTATAGGAACGAGCGCTTACTATCCAGTTGCAACAAAAGCAGGAGATTCCGAAGAGAACATGATCAAAAACTGGGAAGAAGTAAAAGGCAAACTCGTGAAACTTCATCAAAAGTTTAATAAGCCTATTTTGTTCGTAGAAATCGGTTGTCGTAGTGCAGAAGGTTGTGCGACGATGCCGTGGGATTTTGAACACACAGAGCTTCCTTTTAGCGAAGAAGAACAAGCAAACTTTTATAGTTCAGTTCTGAAGGTATTCTGGAATGAGCCATGGTTTGCTGGATTTTTCTGGTGGGATTGGAGCACGAAGTTGTATCCGCTGGAAGAAGCGAAAAAGAATGTAGGTTTTGATATTTACGGTAAGAAAGCAGAAGAAGTGTTGAAAAATTGGTATAGTAAAGAACGGTAGTTCCTATAGGAGGGCAGCAAAGTTGCTGTTCTCTTTTTTTATTAGTGTAGTTCTAGGCAGTGTTAGCTAACATATGATAATATATAGTTATTGTTATGCTAACGAAAATAACAAATAATAAAGAAGGGATTTTGAGGTGGAGAGAGTGTCGAGAAAAAAAGTAACAATGCAGCAAATAGCTAATGCTACAGGTGTGTCTAAGTATGTTGTTTCTAAAACGCTTAATGGGAAACCGGGTGTGAGTGAGAAAACTCGGGAGAAGATTTTATTTGTTGCGAAACAATTAGGATATTATAGTGAACCGACGCTAACCTCAACTTCTGAAAAGGATGAATCTAAATCATTTATTTTAGTTGTCATTCAAAATCAAAGTCAAAACGACTCATTGTATTGGGGGAAGATTATTGATGGCATTAATGAGGGGTTAAATGAGAGAAAGTTAGGAATGGTTATTGTCACTGAGGAGCAAAACATCGAAGGTCTTATTCGATTAACTCATCTAACAGGGATCATTGGAGTAGGTCATTTATCAACCGATGTCTTGTTAAATCTAGCGCAGTTCCAGGTGCCTCTTCTGCTTATAAATCATGAAGATCCGGTGATTCAGGCGGATTCGATCTACGCAGATGATCTTGATGGACTAACGAGAACCACGAATCACTTACTGGGATTAGGACATAAGAACATGGTGTATGTCGGGGATTTGACGTTTTCAAAAAGCTTTTATGAGAGATGGTTAGGTTTTAGAATTACGATTGAACGAGCTGGTTTAGGAGACTATATTCAAGCGCCAGTAGACCTTATATATAATGAGTTCTTTGAAGAGAATTTTATTGAATGGTTAGTGAATCGACTGAACGAGGGAGAAGCTTTACCGACTGCGTTTGTTTGTTCGAATGATGATATAGCTCAAAAAGTGATTAGGAGTTTACGTCAGTCCCAAATAAGTGTTCCAAGCGATTGTTCAGTAATTGGTTTTGATAACATTGATTCAAGTTCTTACTTTGATCCTCCACTTTCGACTGTCCAAGTATTGAAAGAAGCAATAGGGAAAAGGGCTGTCAGTAAGTTACTATGGAGAGTAGAAAATATAGATTACCCCCCTGAGAAATTACTTATAAAGGGAGAGTTGATTCTTCGGAAATCTACAGGTGTACCAAGAGGGAAATAGAAATCAACATGAGATGATCGTTAATCTAAAAATAACAAAAATAACAAACAGAGATTTAAATAAACATAGGGCGTATAGTTAGTGTACGCGGGGAGAGAACAGGTATGTCGCTTGAAATAAATCAAACGAGTCAATTTTATAGAAAAATGGCAGCATTAGCCATCCCGATTACGATTCAATTTTTCTTAACGGCTTCGTTAAATATGGTTGATTCCCTTATGGTAGGTCAATTAGGTGCGAACAGCATTGCGGCTGTTGGGGTCGCCAATAAAATTACAATTGTACTCATCCTAGTTTTCCAAGGGTTTGCAAGTGGTGCGGGGATATTTGCTGCGCAATATTGGGGGAGAAGACACAAAGTCGGGATAAGTAAAATTGCCGTCTTGACGATGAGTATTATTACCATATTTTCAATTCTCTTTACGGCTGCCGTCATGGTATTTCCGAATCAACTCATCCAATTGTTTTCGTTGGATACGCAAGTCGTTCAGTTAGGCGCTAGTTTTATTACAATACTAGCGGTTAGTTACTTTTTTACGGGAGTGACGATTTTATTAACAGTTATCTTAAGATCAATGGGTGAAGTGAAGAGGCCAATGTACATCAGTATATTCGCTATTGCTCTTAATACACTGTTGAACTATCTATTTATATTTGGAAATTGGGGTTTTCCGGAGATGGGGATAGAAGGTGCGGCTATAGCAACTGTAATTGCTAGAACGATTCAATGTGTGTTCATGTTGTTCCTCATTATACAATTTGACTTGTTGGGCAGTTTAAAGGGGTTGCAGCTTGCTCAAATTTTTGATTGGGCAACAGTAAAAAATTACTTTACAATTTCCATCCCATCGATTTTGAATCATATTTTTTGGACACTCGGGGAAACGAGTTATTTTTGGGTATACGCTCGGATGGGAACCGATCAGTTAGCGGCCGTTACGTTAATTGATCCATTGATGATGTTATCGATGGCTTTGTTTATTGGATTAGGGGATGCTTCCTCAGTTATGGTTGGAAACAGTATTGGAGCTAAGGAAAAGGATCAAGCATATGATTTTGCTAAACGCTTTTTGAAAATAACCGTGATTCTATCTATCGTGGTTGGTTTGGCAATTGTATGGATTGCCCCTATTTTTGTTGGTTTTTATAACATCCCACCAACTGCGGCTGATTATGCAAAATCCATTTTGCTTGTTTATGCGCTTATTGTTCCATTTAGAATGTTAAATATGGTTAATAACATTGGTGTGTTACGTCCTGGTGGGGACACGCGTTTTGTCATGTACCTTGATTTATTAGGAGTTTGGTTAGTTGGATTGCCACTTGCTTTACTTGGAGCTTACTTGCAGTTGCCTATTTACATTGTCTTCTTATTGGCGAATACACAAGAAGTGGCAAGGGTGATCTTTGGACTTAGAAGAACTGTTTCAAAAAAATGGATGAATGATGTTATCAGTAAGAATGAAACGTTTAAAGATGAATTGCAAAAAAGTGTTTAAGCTGGATTAAATGAGAGAGGAGTATCGCCATTGGGAGATGGTGGCACTCTTTTTTCTTTTCTGCCTTGCCCATTAGAGTTAACTATTAACAGTGTATTTGTTAAAGTAAGAAGCCATCATAAG
>NZ_ALPT02000022.1 GCF_000292245.2 Alkalihalobacillus alcalophilus ATCC 27647 = CGMCC 1.3604
TAGACGTTGTTACCTTAATATTCTCGCTTCTGACCAAACAGGCTTCGCGTTTTTATCAATCTAGCTACGCCTGTTAGAAGCTCGAGAAAAATCGCCCATCTGAGTGTAGACAAAAAGCGTCTTCATCAGCTGTTCTTATTTTTTCTCGCTTCTGACCAAACAGGCTTCGCTTTTTAATTTAGGAGGGATATACGTGGATTTAACTGTTAATAATCGTGAAAACATTGAGTATATGATTGAGGCCATTAAAGACAAGCTTCAATTTGTTAATTCAGGAGCGATTAATGCGAAAAACTTTAATACGAGTAAATACGAAGAGTTAGTAGAAATTTATGAAATGATTATGAGAAAATCTTCCTTTTCCGTTAGTGAACTAGATGCTATTGCTTCCGAATTAGGGAATTTACGAGACTAAAAAAAACGTGTACTCCTTTTTTTAAAGGAATACACGTTTTTCCATTCAGGTAGAGGACTTTTGACTAAGCTTCATTAGTGCTTGCTGGGCGGCATGTTGCTCCGCTTCTTTTTTGGAACGACCTGTTCCAACCCCTAATGCTTGTGTATTTAACTGCACCTCTGAAACAAATTCACGGTTATGAGCCGGACCACGTTCCTGAACAATAATATACTGAATTTGACCTAAATTATCTCTTTGAATCAATTCTTGTAACTGACTTTTAAAATCCATCATATGAGAAAAAGCACCCTCGTTAACCTTAGGATAAATCGTTTGTGCTAAAAATTCGAATACCGCGTCTATACCTTGATCGAGATAAAGGGCTCCAATAAAGGCTTCAAATACATCAGCAAGCAAGGCTGGACGTAAGCGACCACCTGTAATTTCCTCACCTTTTCCTAATAAAACGAGCTGACCGAACTGTAATTCTTCTGCAAACTTAGCAAGAGAAGGTTCACAAACAATTGAAGCTCTCAATTTTGTCATATCACCTTCACTCATCGCTTTAAATTTTTTAAATAAAAATTGCGACACAGCTAGTTCAAGGACAGCATCTCCTAGAAACTCTAATCTCTCATTATCTTGAAATGTATAAATGCGATGCTCATTCACATAGGATGAATGGGTAAAAGCTTGGATCAATAGTTTTTTATTCTCAAAAGTAAACCCGATATCCGCCTGCAAGGAATCAAACTTTTGTCTTTGTTCACTTGTCAAAGTCAAACGCCTTGGACTTCGTCTACGTTCGTGATAGGACGCTTTTGATTTCTTTTGTTTTTTTGAAGACTGTGACATGGCGACCTCCAACATCTGATTATTCTAAAAAACTTTGTTACTACATTTTGTCTTTTTTCTACATTGTCACCTGCATTCGAAAACGTTCACATAGAAAAGCAAGTCCCACATGGTATGCCATATGAGACTTCCTCCATTAATTGCTGGCGTTGTTTATGTAATCTACTACATCAGCAACTGTAGCGATTTTTTCTGCGTCTTCATCAGAGATTGTTAATTCAAATTCGTCTTCAAGCTCCATTACTAGCTCAACTACATCTAGTGAATCAGCACCTAAATCTTCTTTAAATGACGCTTCAGGTTTTACCTCTGCTTCTTCTACACCTAGACGATCGACGATAATTTTACTTACACGTGTTAATGTATCTGCCATGTTCCGTTCACCCCCTCTCAAAAATAGAACTAAGGCTAGATGAATTTTACCGAGTGCAACCTCTTCTGTCAAGGTCGTTTTTTCGAAATGATTCATTCCACCTAAATGACAACCTTCAAATCATTAAGGCATGACCATCCCACCGTCAATATGTAACGTTTGACCGGTCATATAACTCGCATCTTCACTCGCTAAGAAGCGAACAGCCTTAGCAATATGTTCAGGATTCCCTAGCTTCCCAAGTGGAATTTGCCCTAAAAGTTGCTCTTTTGTCTCATCCCCTAATTCATCGGTCATATCGGTCGTAATAAAACCAGGTGCGATCGCATTAACTAAAATATTACGATTAGAAAGCTCTCTGGCTAACGATTTTGTCAAACCAATTACTCCTGCTTTGGCGGCAACATAGTTAGCTTGACCTGGGTTTCCTAACACCCCAACGACAGAAGCAATATTAATAATACGACCCGAACGTTGCTTCATCATTTGTCTTGTTACTGCTTTTGAACAATTAAAGACCCCTTTTAAATTCGTATTAATCACCGCATCCCAATCGTCTTCTTTCATCCGCATCACAAGATTATCTCTTGTAATCCCAGCATTGTTAACCAAAATATCGACTCTGCCAAACGCTTGAATCGTTTCCTTAATCATCGCTTGTACTTCTTCTGCACTTGCCACATTTGCTTGATAGGCAAAGGCTTCGACGCCTAATGCTTTCGCTTGCTCTACAACTGCTTCCGCTTTATCAGCACTTCCGGCATAGTTGATAACAACATTTGCCCCTTTTTCCGCTAATTCAAGAGCTATCGCTGCTCCAATCCCTCGCGATGCTCCTGTAACAATGGCCACTTGACCTGTTAACATCATTTGTTCCCTCCTTCAAGCTTCTCTAGCATTTTTTCTAAACTTTCACGATCACTAACAGCAAAGGCCAAAGCCCGGCGATTGATTTTTTTCACAAGTCCTGTCAAGACATTACCAGAACCGACTTCAATAAACGTATCGACGCCTTGTTCAAGTAAATACGAAATACTATCCTCCCAAAGGACTGGAGAATACACTTGTTCGATTAGTCTTTCTTTAATTTCAGCAGCACTCGTTACTTCTTTTGCTGTTACATTGGCGATTACGGGTACTTTTGCGTCTCGGACATCCAGCGTGGCCAATACATCCCCTAAACGTTTAGCACAAGGCTTCATTAAAGATGAATGAAACGGACCACTTACTTGCAATGGAAGCACACGTTTCGCTCCCGCCTCTTTTGCATAACCACCTGCTAATTCAACCCCTTGGGCCGTTCCAGAGATCACAATTTGTCCTGGACAATTAATATTCGCTAATTCCACGACATATCCTTCTGATTGAGCTTTTTCACAAGCGACTTGCAGTTCTTTACGGTCTAATCCTAAAACGGCAGCCATCGCTCCCTCTCCAAAAGGAACCGCATCCTCCATAAACAACCCACGATTACGAACCGCATAAACGGCATCCTCAAAAGATAAGGCGCCAGCTGCAACAAGTGCACTGTATTCCCCTAAACTATGTCCCGCAACAAAATCAGCTTTTATCCCTTGTTCTTTCAAAAGTTCAAGCGTGGCCACACTCATTGTTACAAGGGCTGGTTGTGTATGTTCTGTCCGTCTAAGCGTCTCTTCTGGACCATTTTCAATGATATCCGTTAAGTTATATTCAAGCTTTTTATCAGCTCGTTTGAAAATTTGTTGACTTTTTTCTTCAGAATTTCGTAAGTTTTGGCCCATCCCAACTGCTTGCGAGCCTTGACCTGGAAATAAAAAAGCGACTTTTCCCATTCTTGTCAGCTCCTTTTATTTTATACTTCTTGTTCTTTTTTCATTTTTGTTAGTTCATCTTTAATAATGGTGACAACTTGTTTTTCTACCATTTCATATGCTTGACGAATCGCATTAAAAACAGCGTTAGCGTCAGATGAGCCATGTGCTTTAATAACTGGAGCTTTTAATCCAAAAAGAGCGGCCCCTCCATATTCGGAGTAATCAAGTTGTTTTTTGATCTCTTTAAAGCTCGGCTTCAGAATCCCTGCCCCGATTTTATTTTTAAAAGAACTCATAAATTCTTTTTTCAAAATGGAAAAGAGGGCAGAAGCTGTTCCTTCGATGCTCTTTAGCACTAAATTGCCTGAAAACCCATCACAAACCGCCACATCAACTTTACCTTCTAATAAATCCCTTGCTTCGATATTGCCTATAAAGTTAATTGGAGCTTCTTTTATTAGGGAAAAACTCTCTTTCATTAATTCATTCCCTTTGCCATCTTCAGACCCTACATTCACAAGACCGACTTTAGGTTTGTTTACTTTACGAACCATCGACATATACGTTTCACCCATGATCGCATATTGCAGCAGTTGATTCGGTTTTGCATCCATATTCGCTCCTACATCTAATAAAAGAAACCCGCGTCCATCAATAGTCGGTAGCATTGGAGCTAATGCAGGGCGCTCAATCCCACGAATTCGACCAACATAGAGGAGGCCTGCTGTCATTAATGCCCCTGTATTCCCTGAAGAAATGCACGCATCCGCTCTACCTTCTTTCACTTCGCGGACGGCCAAAACCATTGAGGCATCCTTTTTTCGACGGACAGCGGTTGTTGGCTGATCCGTGTCTTCTATTTTTTCATTTGTGTGAAAAATAGTAATTCCTTTTGAATCTGTTAAATACTTCTTAATTTCATCTTCATTACCGATTAAAGTCATTTCTAAATCCTTTAATTCTTTCACAGCTCTTTGTGCTGCTTCCACTTGTGCTTTTGGAGCATTGTCTCCGCCCATGACATCAAGAGCAATTTTCATCGTCAACACTCCTTCTATTGATCGTTATTCTTCCACTGATTGGATCGGTACATAACAAACTCACCCGAAAATACAAGTTCCTGCTCGACATAACTTTGCACATCTACAACCGTTCGCTCTCCTTCTATTCGGACAACCTCGGCTTTAGCAATTACTCTTTCCTTCGCTCGAACTTGTCGTGTAAACCGAATCGTCGCTTTAGCCGTTAACGCCATTTCATCATTAATAATGGCAACAGCTAACGAATTAGCTTGGGCAAATAAATGATGCCCACGAGCTATCCCGGTTTTCGCAAAAACTTGTTCAGGTTGAATATCTAAAATCGAAATCGCTCGCTCGTCCAATTGTAAATCAACAATCTCACCAATTACTTCATCTGGTGCCAATGCCTTCACATCATCAAGCTGTTGTTTCGCTACATCCTTAATTCTTTCTCTTAACTCAGGGATCGCTAACTCCATTCGATCTAAACGAATTGTTTGAATACTCACGTTAAAATGACTCGCCAATGCTTCATCTGTCATAAATGGATCATTATGCAGTGTCTCTTTTAAAAGCTGCTGTCTATCTCTTTTTTTAAGTTTCATTTCATGCACATCCAAATTTATAAGACTAGGTACTAAGAGTAGTATATAATTCCTAGCCGATCATTTCAATACTAAGATTAAGCGTTAATCAAGTTTCTCTCCTTCAAATACACCTTCTTTTACTAAGTAAGCACGTAACCATTTGAATGAATCCTCACTCCAAAAAGCGTCACCATTAATAAAAGAAACTGCATCCTGCCTGGCCACTTCTAATGCACGATAATCATGAACAACGTCAGCCACTTTAAAATTAGGGAGTCCACTTTGTTTTTCACCAAAAAAGTCACCAGGACCGCGCAATTCTAAATCTTTTTCCGACAAAACAAAACCATCATTCGTTTCGGTCATAATCCGCATTCGTTCTTTCCCAACCTCAGACTTGGGATCAGCGAGCAAAATACAATACGATTGCTCACTTCCTCTCCCTACACGACCACGAAGTTGATGGAGCTGAGCTAAACCAAAACGCTCCGCATCATAAATCACCATCACCGTCGCATTCGGAACGTTAACCCCTACTTCTACAACGGTCGTTGAGACTAACACTTGAACCTCATTTCGACTAAACGCTTCCATCACTTCTTCTTTTTCGGAAGGGTGAAGACGACCATGCATTAACCCCACTTGAGATTTTTTTTCAAAATACTGCTGCAAAATCATATGTACATCAAGGGCATTTTGTAAATCAAGCTTCTCTGATTCTTCAATTAACGGACAAATGACGTAAGCTTGCCGACCAGCTTGAAGCTCTTTTTCTATAAAGGCCATCACCCGTTCAAACGTATCAGGTTTGGCCCAGTATGTCTCTATCGCTTTTCTTCCAGCTGGTAATTGATCGATAATCGAAACATCCATGTCCCCAAAAACGGAGATCGCAAGCGTTCTTGGGATCGGGGTTGCGGTCATAAAAAGCACATCCGGATCCTCGCCTTTACTACGAAGGGCTCGTCTTTGTTCTACACCAAATCGATGTTGTTCATCTGTTATGACTAAAGCTAGATTTTTAAATTGAACTTCATCTTGAATGAGAGCATGGGTTCCAACGACAATATCAATCGTACCTAGTTTCAATTCCTCAAGCAATTCTCGACGTTTTTTTCCTTTAACAGAACCGGTCAATAAACGAACCGTGACATCAAAAGGCTCCAGTAAACTTTGTAACGATTGCACATGTTGCTCAGCAAGGATTTCGGTGGGAACCATTAATGCGGCTTGATGACCAGCTTTAATCATTGCATACATACAAATGGCCGCAACGACTGTTTTTCCTGCCCCGACATCTCCTTGTAGTAAACGATTCATTCGATAAGGTGATTGAATATCATTTCTGATCTCGTTAATCACTTTTTTCTGAGCATCTGTTAGAGGGAAAGGCAAAGCTTCAATAAATTGCCTCACTTCAGCCGTTGGCCATTCAATTGCTTTACCACTTGATTGCTCCCTTTGTCCTTTTCTAAAGGCCTGCATTTTTAATTGAAAAAGCAAAAACTCCTCATAAACCATCCTTCTTCTCGCATGTTTTAATGCTTCTTTTGATTGCGGGAAATGAAGTTGATAGAAGGCCTCTCTCCGGCTCGGCAACTTATACTTTTCCAACAAAAATGGGGGTATATTTTCTTGAATATGCCCCGAAAATTGTTGAAAGCCATTACTAACATAACGTTTTAAAGATTTTGTTGTTAATTTACCAGCAACCGAATAAACAGGAACGAGCCTTTGTTCTTTTTGCTGCTGACCGAAACGAGCTTCACTTGCCGTAATCGTCATCCGGTGTTGATCCCACTTTCCCGTAACAGTTGCTTCTTCTCCAAGTTGGAACTTATTTTTTAAATAAGGCTGATTAAAAAAAGTGACCGTCAAAAGCACTTGATTCACAAGTAACCGCACCGTTAAGCGGCTTTTTTTCTTGCCAAAAAAACGAATGGAAGCCGGTGCGTGCACGACACCGACAACGGTTACTCGCTCGTCATGTTTGACATCATGTAAATCTCTAATTTGATAATCTTCATATCGAAACGGAAAATATTCAAGTAAATCTCCCACTGTAAAAATTCGTAACGTTTTTAGTTGATTAACAGCTTCTTCCCCAACTCCATGGACTCCCATTACCGATTGATTGATTATGTCATTCATCGTTTACTCATTGCACTCCCGAAAATTTTTGCTTCATATGCACGTCCTGTAGGAGTAGCTGCTAAACCACCTTCACCTGTTTCACGCAATGTTTCAGGCATCGTTTGACCAATTTTGTACATCGCATCAATGACCTCATCACATGGAATCCGGCTCGTAATCCCAGCTAAAGCCATATCGGCCGCTACGATTGCATTAGACGCTCCCATAGCATTACGTTTAACACAAGGAACTTCCACTAGCCCAGCAACAGGATCACACACAAGACCTAACATATTCTTTAAAGCGATCGCCATCGCTTCCGCTGATTGTTGTGGCGTTCCACCTGCTAATTCTACGAGTGCGGCCGCCGCCATTCCAGTGGCTGAACCGACCTCAGCTTGACAACCCCCAGCCGCACCAGAAATCGAAGCATTATTAGCGACAACAAACCCAAAAGCTCCCGCCACAAATAAATAGCGAATCATTTGCTCTTCTGTTGGTTCAAGCTTATTTTTCATACCAAACAAAACCCCAGGAACAACCCCAGCTGAACCAGCAGTAGGAGTAGCACAAATCGTCCCCATCGCAGCATTGACTTCATTCGTTGCAACCGCTTTACTAACCGCATCAAGTAAGACATCACTTGATAAAAAATGACCCTTTTTAATATAGTTCTGCAATAATACCGCATCGCCACCCGTGAGGCCAGAAACAGAGCGAACATCTTCGGAAATCCCTCGTTCGACCGCCGCTTCCATCACTTGTAAATTCCGACGCATTTGATCAAAGATCAATTCACGTGATTTCTCTGTTACTTCGATCTCTTGTTCAATCATTACTTCAGAAATCAATTTATTTTCACGTTCTGCTATTTCAATTAATTCCGCTACATTTTTAAACAAAGGATTCACTCCTATCCAAATTACTCATGTATTTTTGTCACATGGACGATATGTGGTAATTTATTTAACTCATTTAATACCGTCTCTTCTACATTTTGGTCGACTTCAATGACCATTAACGCTTCCTGACCTTTTTCTTTCCGAGATACTTCCATATGACCGATATTCATTTGTTGGTTTGCTAAAACATTGGCAACAGCCGCTATAACACCAAAACGGTCATTATGCACAACGAGAATGGCTGGATGATTTCCTGATAGCTTTAAGGCAAAGCCATTTAATTCAATGACTTCTATCTTCCCACCACCAATCGAAATTCCAACGAGTTCAATTCTTTCATTCTCTTTTTCTAAAACGACTTTTACCGTATTAGGATGATCCGTTTTGGCTTCTTCTTCAATAAATTCTATATCCATTCCATTCTTTTCGGCTATTTTAACCGCCTCTGGCAACCGTAAATCATCTGTTTCAAAATCTAAAATACCTGCTACTAAAGCAACATCCGTACCATGACCTTTATATGTTTTGGCAAAAGAACCGTATAAGTAAAAGCTCGCTTTTTTTGGTTCCTGACCAAATAATGTTCTCGCTACTTTCCCAATTCTAGCAGCACCAGCTGTATGAGAGCTTGACGGACCAACCATAACAGGGCCGATAATATCAAAAACCGTGCGATACTTCATAAGCAAATTCTCCTTTTAGGTTATTTCTATATTAATAAAACGAATTGTTCTCTTTTTACTTCCCTCCTATCTTAGCATGAAAAGGATAAAAGGTTAACTATTCTACGTTTTTAATCAAAGGATTTGAAAGGCTACTATCATTTTTTTCTAGTTCTTAACAGCTATTACTAGACATAAAAAAGCCACCTATCCCAATGATAAGGTAGCTTTTTATCTCATTTTTTCACTCTTTACCTCATTACTCTACTGAGATAATAAATGAGTATAACGGCTGGTCGCCTTTATGCAAGTCAATCTCAACATCTGGATAGGTCTCTTCGATATAATCATAAATCGATTCAGACTCTTCATCTGTCGCATCTTCCCCTTGAAGTATTGTTACGATCTCACTTTCTTCATCGATCATGTTATCCATTAATTGTTTTGTGACCGCGATTTTATCCACTCCGGCACTGACAATTTTCTTTTCAGAAATCCCCATAAAGTCATCTTTTTTGATATCGATTCCATCCATCGCTGTATCACGAACCGCAAAAGTAACTTGTCCAGATTTAATCTGAGACATCGCTGATTCCATCATATCCGCATTTTCATTTAAACCTTGGTTTGGATTAAATGCGAGTAATGCTGCTAATCCTTGAGGAACCGTTTTTGACTTCACAACTGAAACATTTTCTGCCACAACTTCAGCTGCTTGCTCCGCTGCCATAATAATATTGCTATTATTAGGTAAAATAATGATATTTTTAGCATTAACCTCGCCAATAGCCTTCACGATATCCTCGGTACTCGGATTCATCGTTTGGCCACCTTCAATGACAACGCCAGCTCCTAATCCTTTAAAGAGCTTACCAATTCCCGCACCCATTGTAACGGTAATAATACCAAATTCACTTTTTTCTTTCGGTGTCTGTTCAGAAGAAGGCTTTTCATCATAAACGGGATGAGCATCTTCTAGAAGACTCGTATGTTGTTCACGCATGTTTTCAATTTTAATATGAATCATTTCACCAAAAACTTGAGCTCTTGATAACACTTCACCAGGTGTTTCAGCATGGATATGTACTTTTAAAAGATCTTCATCTGAAACGACTAATAAAGAATCACCAATTTCACTCAAACTTTTACGAAACGCTTCTTCATTATAAGGAGTTTCTTTTAATTTCTCCTCTTCAAACCGAACCATTACTTCTGTACAGTATCCATAAACAATATCTTCAGTCGCCATGTGACTTTGTGCGTGATGTTCTACTTTAATTAACGTATCCATTTGCTTGGATTCTTCCGTAAATTGTTCGCTCACTTCTCCTCCACGTAAAATCGCAAGGAAACCTTCATAAATGTAAAGGAGGCCTTGACCACCAGAATCCACCACACCCACTTCTTTAAGAACAGGTAATAAATCTGGCGTACGTTTAAGGGAAGCTTGTCCCTCTTTTACGACTTCTTCCATCACTTTTAAAACGTCTGTTTCTTTTTGAGCGATCACAGTTGCTTGTTTAGCGGCATCTTTAGCTACCGTTAAAATCGTCCCTTCAACTGGCTTCATGACAGCTTTATAAGCTGTCTCCACCCCACGTTCTAACGCTTGTGCAAGTTCCGGTGCATTGATCACTTTTTTTCCTTCCACCGCTTTTGAAAAGCCTCGGAATAATTGCGAAAGAATAACGCCGGAGTTCCCACGTGCCCCCATAAGCAATCCTTTTGCAAACGCACCCGCGACTTTCCCTACATCATCACTTCCTAATTGTTTCACTTCTTTTACACCTGAAGTGATGGAAAGGTTCATATTCGTTCCTGTATCCCCATCTGGGACAGGAAAAACATTAAGTGAATCTACAATTTTCACATGGCGCGACAATTGGCCGGCCCCTTCGATAAACATTTGAGCCAGCTTTTGACCTTCAATCTGTTTTAATGACACTGACATTTCCTCCTTAACAGCACCTACGGATTCGTGACCCGAACTCCTTGAACAAAAATATTCACGGAATCCACATCAAGACCTAACATTTGTTCTAATTGGTATTTTACTTTTGTTTGAACATTATAAGCTACTTCAGAAATTTTCGTACCGTAACTTACGATGATATACATATCAATATGAATTTGTTCTTCCTCTTCACGAATGACTACACCGCGACGGAAGTTCTCTTTGCCTAATAATTCACTTAACCCATCTTTAATTTGTTTTTGTGAAGCCATTCCGACAATTCCGTAACAATCTACAGCTGCTCCACCTGCAATTGTCGCGACAACCTCTGTTGAAACATCTACAACACCTAGTTGAGTTTTCATTTCGATAGACAATTTACATTCCTCCTTATGTTAGCCAACGACTTTTTGGGTTATTGCCATTTTACTATAATCTAGGTAATTTTAAAAGTGCTTTTGGAAGCGTAACATATTCTTGGTGTCAAGTCCATTTACTTGATCATATTTCTTGAATTCTATTGCATTCTTAATTTGGCTATGCTACTATATTCAAGTATGATTCGGAGGAATTCGTATTGTGTGTATAAGGAGGTGCTTTTCATGGCTCGTAAATGTTATATTACAGGTAAAACGGCTAAGAGTGGTAACAAACGTTCTCACGCTTTAAATAAAACGAAGCGTTCTTGGGGTGTAAACGTACAAAAAGTTCGTATCCTAGTTGACGGTAAACCAAAACGTGTATACGTATCAACTCGTGCACTTAAATCAGGTAAAGTAGAACGCGTTTAATTGAAAAAAGCGAAGGCGACTGCTTAGAAAGTGTAGAAAATAAAGACAAGATCATAAAGGTGCTTTTTACCTTTTGGAATTGGCGTATTTTCCTAGCTTTTTAGGAGCCATAGCTGGATTAAAAAAGCGAAGGCGACTGCTTAAAAAGCGTAGCTGAACGAATTAAAAAACAAAAAAGCACCGGACTTCGGTGCTTTTTTGTTATCCTTTTTTAAATGAGCTAAGAATGACCCGCACAAATCCACCTAAAAATTTCGGTAGCTTGATTGTGTAGAATTTCATAAATCCTCCTCCTCAAACTTAAATGACCACCAATTGTTTTGCGAGTTGACATCAAATAGGCCATCGTATAATTCCGTTCCAAAAGCAATTCCTCTAAGTTTAACAATCGAAAAAAATACTAGCTAATGAAGCCTTTCAATAAATAGATAATCGCAAAAAGGGCATTAAACCGACCTCAGCAATAAACAATACATACTCACTTCTACTAGTATATTCACCACCATTAAACTATTCCTCTTTTTTCAATAACGTGAAACAAAAACTAAAAACAAAAGGAATTCACTTTTCTTTACAATCAAGCTTATGCCAAAAAAACGAGTTTATGACATTAAAAGCGGAGGCGACTGGGCAGATTACGAAGAAAATTAAGGGATTTCCACAAAGGGGCTCTTTCCCTTTTGGCAATCACGTATTTTCACAGTAATCTAGGAGCCGCAGCTGGATAGATTAAAAGCGAAGAATGGCGTTTAGGAGTGAGGAAAAATAAGGGCAGCCGTGGAAGTCGCTTTTTGACTTCCTTAGGATGGACGATTTTTCCCGAGCTCCTGCCATTCGCAGCTGGATAGATTAAAAGCGGAGAATGGCGTTTAGGAGTGAGGAAAAATAAGGGCAGCGGTGGAAGTCGCTTTTTGACTTCCTAAGGATGCACGATTTTTCCCGAGCTCCTGCCATTCGCAGCTGGATAGATTAAAAGCGGAGGCGACTGGGCAGATTACGAAGAAAATTAAGGGATTTCCACAAAGGGGCTCTTTCCCTTTTGGAAATCACGTATTTTCACAGTAATCTAGGAGCCGCAGCTAGATAAATTAAAAGCGGAGAGTGTTTGCCCAAGAGTGAGAAAAAATACAGGGCTGGCTAAAAAAGTCGCTTTTTGACTTTTATAGACAGACCGATTTTTCTCGAACTCTTAACGCTCGCAGCTGGATAAATTAAAAGCGGAGAGCGTTTGCTCAAGAGTGAGAAAAAATACAGAGCTTAATTAGTTTATTCACACTCTAATTTCTCCTGAACTGATTTTTCATTACCTATCCCGCGTTTTCGCACCCTAATTCCTCCAACCCACCAGTTTCATTACCTTTCCCACCTTTTTCGCACTCTAATCCCACCAGCACGGCTTTTCATTACCTATTCCTCTTTTCACCCCCATTCACCACTCTTAATCCCCGCCAACCAACTTAACCGCAAAACAAAAAGAGCCTAACATCAAATTAGACTCTTTGTTTCTTTTCATTCCATATTATTCGCCACGTATAGCCTTTATAGCTTCACCACGGTCAGCTTGATTATAAATGGCGGAGCCGGCAACAAGTACATTGGCTCCTGCCTCTACACACAGCTTGGCGGTTTCGGGATTGACTCCACCATCAACTTCTATATCAAGAGATAAATTCAACTTATCCGCTAAATTTTTCACTTCCGTAATTTTCGGTAACACCGATTCAATAAACGATTGACCACCAAAACCTGGATTAACCGTCATTAATAAAACGAGCGAAACGTCCTTAATAATCGGCTCAATCGCACTGACAGGAGTAGCTGGGTTAATGACAACACCAGGTTTTACACCGTGCTCTTTGATTAAATGAATCGTCCGATGTAAATGCGGGCATGCTTCTGCATGAACGGAAATAATATCGGCACCTGCCTTGGCAAATGCTTCAATATATAAATCAGGATTTTCAATCATTAAATGAACATCCAATGGTAAATCCGTTACGGGTCGAATCGATTGTACGACAAGAGGACCAATCGTGATATTCGGCACAAAATGACCATCCATGACATCGACATGAATATAATCGGCCCCTCCTCGTTCTACTTCTTTAATATCTTCCGCTAATTTTGCAAAATCAGCCGAAAGAATTGAGGGAGCTATTTTTATCATTTGTCGTATCTCCTTTTTTGCGAATTGATTTCTTCTAAAAACTGCAAATAATGTTGATATCGTTGTTCACTTATATCACCTTTATCTACTGCTTCCTTCACCGCACACTTAGGTTCGGATGTATGCGTACAGCCACGGAATTTACATTGATTTAACCGAGCAAGCATTTCGGGAAAGTACTCACTTAAATCTCCTGCTTCTATTTGAGTAAAGTCAAGAGAGCTAAAGCCAGGCGTATCGGCAATTAACCCTTGCCCAACTGGAATCAATTCAACATGGCGGGTCGTATGTTTTCCTCTTCCTAAATGAGTCGATATTTGATTTGTTTCAATATCAAGCTCTGGTTTTAGTACATTTAAAAGCGATGATTTCCCAACACCAGACTGTCCTGCTACAACCGAAATTCTCTCCTCAATAAAAGGCAACAACTTTTCGATTGAATCTTCTTCATTTGTCGTCGTTAAGATAACTCGATAGCCTAACTGTTGATAAACTGCTTGATATTGACTGATATTACCCATTTGCTCTTCGGTTAATAAATCCATCTTGCTAATAATAATTAATGGTTCAATTTGATTTGATTCAATATGAACTAAAAACCTGTCGAGTAGGGCTGGACTAAAATCTGGTTCTAATGCTGAAAAAACAAGGAGTGCTTGGTCTACATTAGCAATCGGCGGGCGTATTAGTTCATTTTTTCGTTCGGCAATGTCTAAAATATAGCCATCTGTTTTGTTCTCTGCTTCATATTCCACGGTATCTCCAACAAGTGGTTTAATGCCTCGATTGCGAAAATTACCTCGCCCACGACATTGAATCAACTCATCACCTGCTTGAACATAATAAAACCCACTTAAAGCTTTCATAATCTTACCTGTTGCCATGTAAACCCTCCATTTGTTTTCTCGCAAAATTAATTTTATCTTTTAATCAGAAAAGACATACGTCCCAGACATTTCTTCATCCAATTCACCATTCACATATGTTTCGATAATGGCATCGTAACTTTGGCTCGCATAAATATCGATTACATACTCCCCAGTACTCGTAATCTGTTCTTCGACTTCGACCCGCTCCTCACCATTTGAACTGGCATCACGAACGACAATACGAATGTCAAAAGCCGTGCCCTCTAATTCTTCAGGAATTTCTGGCTTTATGTTTATCCTGAACCTTTGTGTAGGTTCATCTTGTTCTTCATCCGGCTCTTCTTCATCTGGATCTGGTTCCTCAACAGCTTCTGGCCCTTTGGAAATAACGACCCGGACAGTATCACCAGGTAAAAGATTAGAATACGCATCTGGTGAATAGCTAATTACATAGTTCTCTTCAATATTCGCATGGAAATCCTCTCGGAAATCAGCTTTTAAACCTTGCTCATCAAAGTAACTCTCAACTTCATCTTTTGTCATGCCATCAAGGGGCTGTAAGCGGAAGCGAGAATCGACACTATAAGTTAAAACAACCTTCGTTTCTGATGGCACAACCGCTTCCCCTGCTTCTGGAGTTTGAGTTAAAACAATTCCAGGAGTTTGAGTACTCTCTACTCCCTCTGTTTCTACTTCAAATCCTAAATCTCTCAGTTCACGAGATGCCCGTTCAACAGGATCACCGATCACACTAGGAATTACAACCTCTTCAGCAGCTAATAAAACATATAAATGAACGATAGCTCCCTCTTTCACAATGGAACCTGGATTTGGACGTTGTCTCGTAACCTGCTCCGCCTCAAATTCATCTTCTTCCGACAATTCATCGCTAGTTACATCATGTCTTTGCGGTTCTAGATTTAAACGCTCTAATGTCTCTTCAGCTTCTTCAAAACTCATCCCGACAAAATCAATGACTTCCACTTCATCAACTTTAAATAGTCCAGGCATAAGAGCAAAGGTGGCAATACCCGCTCCAAGTAACACGAGCAACGTGATTATTGTGATCATTAACCACTTTTTCACTTTGCTTTTTTTCTTCTCTTTCTTGATCTCTTTCTTCTGTTCAGGAACTGGATCAACGTTCGTATTTGCTGCGGCCACCCCATCACTTTTTATTTTCGTTGGTGGAGCTTCAATCGTATGACTTAAATCTTGCTGATCCCCTAATGACTTAATAATCGGTATCGCTTTTGTGACTTCATGATCATCATCAGTAAATACATAGGGCTGTTCATTAAGTCGCCCGGGAGCAAGAGCTGTTTCTAAATCATAACGCATCGAACGAATCGTCTCATAGCGGTGCAGAGGATCTTTAATCGTTGCCTTTTTAATAATATTTTCAATGCTTTGTGGTAACGTAGTGATAATCGCTTTCGCGGATGGAATTTCATTTTGCAAATGTTTGATTGCGATTGAAACCGCCGTATCCCCAGAAAACGGGAGCGTCCCCGTTACCATTTCATATAAAACAATCCCTAATGAATAAATATCTGATTTATATGTAACATGTCCCCCACGCGCTTGCTCAGGTGATAAATAATGCACAGAACCCATGACTGAATTTGTATGAGTAATTGTGGCCGCACTCATCGCTCTCGCAATTCCAAAATCAGCGACCTTTGCCACTCCATCATCACGAATTAAAATATTATGCGGTTTAATATCACGGTGAACAATGTGATTATCATGAGCATGGGAAATCGCACTCAAAATTTGGTCCATGATTTGAATCGCTTGTTCAGTTGGCAATGGACCCACATCTTGAATTAATTCTTTTAATGTTTGACCTTTCACATATTCCATTACGATATAATAAATATCGCCTTCTTCTCCGACATCATAAATATTGACGACATTTTCATGAGCTAAACTTGTCGCAGCTTGAGCTTCACGGCGAAACCTTTTAATAAATTGGTCGTCTCCAGAAAATTGTGGCTGTAGCACTTTAACGGCGACAATTCGATCGAGAATGACATCGAGCGCCATATAAACATTTGCCATTCCCCCGCCGCCAATCATTTCTTTCACTTCATAGCGACCATTAATTCTTTCTCCAATCATGTTGTTCACCGACCGCTTTCTTCTTCTTTATTCAGAGGGTATTCCACTAATGCAACCGTAATATTGTCTTCTCCGCCGCGCTCATTGGCTAAGTCAACAAGGGCATTTGCCTTTTGCTCTAATGACATTTTTTCATCAATAATTTTGATTATGTCTGTCGTATTTACTTTATCGGTAAGACCATCTGAACATAACAAAATCAATTCATCACCTTCAATAAACATCGAACGAACATCGGCACTAATTTCCTTCTCCGTTCCTAATGCTCTCAAGACAACATTACGCCTAGGGTGATTTTCTGCTTCCTCTTCTGTAATCTGCCCAGAGCGAACTAATTCTTGAACAAGTGAATGATCATTGGTTTTTGCTGAAAAGCCAAATTCATTTTTTATATAAATGCGGCTATCACCGATATGGCCTATCGTAACAAATTCCTTCGTACAAATCGCCGCGACAATCGTCGTTCCCATCCCATGGCATTCCTTATTATCTTCCGAATGCCTGTAAAGCTTTTGATTGATCGCTTCCACTTGCTCCTTTAACCAATCTTCTGTTTCGTTAACGGAAGTCAAAAGTGGCGAATTTTGCCAAGCTGACTGGAAGAAATCCTTCGTCATTAAGCTAGCCACATCACCAGCTAAATGCCCTCCCATTCCATCAGCAACTAAAGCAAGAACTCCTGTATCATTTACAAAAACTCCACCATTATCCTCATTATGTGTCCGAATTTGTCCGGTATCTGTCTTAAACGTGTAGGCTATTTCCATACGTTACACAATCCCCTTTCTACATCGTCCCTAAAGAGTGCTCACCTATTTTTTCTTCAGACTAGCAATAAAAAAACCGTCCGTCTCATAGTCATGCGGCAAAATAGTCACATAACCATCTTTATATCTCTTGGATTGAACGATTTCTTCAGGTAATCTATCTGAAAGAGTGATGTCCCATTGAAATTCTGGATGTGTTTGGATGAAGTGCTCGACAATGGCTTCATTCTCTTCTTGATCGATCGTACATGTACTATATACTAGACGTCCACCTTTTTTTAACAAAGGGGCAACCGCTTCTAAAATCATAGCTTGAATTTCGGCAATGTCCTGGATATCACTTTCTTTTTTTGCCCACTTTATGTCTGGCTTTCTTCTAATAACCCCAAGACCACTACAAGGTGCATCAAGCAATATCGCATCAAAGCTCTGAGCCGGTGTCTTTTGACTAAACGCTCTGACATCAGCTGCAACCACTTCTATCATCGACAAATCTAAGCGTTTCGCTTGTTCACGAATGAGCTGGACTTTATGTTCATGTAAATCAACCGATAAAAGCGATCCTTCGTTATTCATCAACTCGGCGATATGGGTCGACTTCCCACCTGGTGCAGCACATGAATCTAAGATATGTTCTCCTGCTTTTGGCCCGAGTGCTTTTGCCACAAGCATCGAACTTTCATCCTGTGCCGTAAATAAACCGGAACGATAGGCATTCGTTTTAAAAGCATTTCCTTCTTCGACAATTAAGGCATCAGAAGAAAGTTCGCCTTTTCGTGTCAAAACTCCTTCTTCTTTTAAAATCTTCATTAAATCCTCTTGATTTGTTTTTAACTGATTCACACGAAGGGAAACAACTGGTGGCTTTAAGCTCACCTTCATCATTTCCCTTGTTTCCTCTTCGCCGTAAGTAGCTAACCAACGTCTCACCATCCACTTAGGAAAACTATATTCAAATGCAAGTCGTTTTGTTTGATTCGTTACTTTCTCAAATGAAGGAACCCCTTCACGTTGTACAGAACGTAAAATCCCATTCACTAAAGAGGCCGTACCATCATGTCCACGCTTTTTGGCGATTGTCACCGCTTCATGAATCACCGCTCTTTCTGGAACTCGCTCTAAATACACTAACTGGTAGACAGACATTTGTAACAAAGTCTTCACCCATGGCTCTAAGCTTTCAAGACCTTTTTTAACAAAGGGGGTTAAGAAAAACGTCAAAGTCAGCTTACGTTGCACCGTTCCATATACAAGCTCTGTTAACAGGCCGATATCACGTTTTTCGACCTCCCCACTATTAATCGTTTGATTTAACAAAAGATTGCTATAAGCTTGTTCTTTTTCAATTTGAATTAAAACTTGTAGGGCGACTTCTCGCACATTTTTACTCATTTATGAATCTCCTAGTTTTTGACCAACCACAACATTTGCTCCACGTAAAAATTGGGATACTTCCATTCTTTTTTTACCTGAAGGTTGGATTTCGGTTAATTTTATGGCGGTCTCATTGCCAGTTGCTACAATTAGACCATTTTCTTCTACTTGAATGATTTCTCCACTTGGACCCGATTGATTGGCCACTTTTTCTGCCCACCATACTTTTAAAGGCTTTCCCTCAAAGCTTGTATAGGCAACAGGCCACGGATGCAGACCGCGTACTTGGTTATAAAGCTCTTCACCTGTTTTTGTCCAATCTAACTTTTCCATTTCACGTGAGATGTTTCTAGCAAACGTTGCTTCATTATCATCTTGAGCAATTGGAGTTAACTTTTCTTCCAGCAAAGCCGGAATCGTTTCCATTAATAGTTTCGCCCCAGCCACACTTAATTTATCATGAACAGTCCCAACATGGTCTTTTTCCTCTATCGGCACCCTCACTTGAGTTAAAATATCACCAGCGTCTAGCTTTTCAACCATATACATAATCGTCACACCCGTTTCCTTTTCACCATCAATAATCGATTGGTGAATAGGCGCACCTCCACGGTATTTTGGCAATAGAGAGGCATGAACATTAATACAACCTAACTTTGGATACTCTAATAAAGCTTTTGGTAATATTTGTCCATATGCAGCCGTCACAATTAAGTCTGGCTTATAAGTGAATAAGTTCTCTAATTCAGCCTCTTCTCTCACTTTTTCCGGTTGAAGCACTGGAATATTTAAGTTCTCGGCCGCTACTTTTACTGGAGGAGGCGTCAACACCTTTTTACGACCAACAGGACGATCAGGCTGAGTCACAACGGCTACTACCTCATACTTTTCTGCTAATTGTGTAAGAACTGGAACGGAAAAATCAGGGGTTCCCATAAAAACGATTTTCATCTACTCACTGCCTTTCAATCTTACATAAATAAAAACGGATTCAAGTCAATTTGAATTTGCAAACTTCCTTGATTCGTTTCTTTCATATAATGTTCTTGAATTTCTCTTAACGTACGTTCTAATTTAGGTTCATTTTTGTATTTTATCACGCATTGATAACGATATCTATCTTTAAGCCGAGCGAGTGGAGAGACGACTGGACCAAGAATAATACTTGTAGAATGTAGTTCTCTTTTTAAAAACTGAGCAATTTTTTCACTAACGGAAATAACCTTTGTTAACTCTGGATCCGATATGTTTACTAATGCCATAAAATAGTAAGGAGGATAACCAGCACGCTTGCGATTATTCATTTCCATTTGAAAAAAACGTTCATAGTCATGAGATTGGACCAACTCAATACTATAATGTTCAGGCGTATATGTTTGGATATACACTTCACCAGGTAACTCATGACGACCAGCCCGTCCACTTACTTGCTCCATTAGTTGAAACGTTCTTTCTGCTGAGCGGAAGTCAGGAATATGTAGCATCGAATCGGCCGCTAATACACCAACTAATGTAATCGACGGAAAATCAAGCCCCTTAGCAATCATTTGTGTACCTAACAAAATATCGGCTTCTTTACGACCAAATGCCTCAAGTAGTCGTCCGTGCGACCCTTTTCTTGAGGTGGTGTCTACATCCATTCTTATCACTTTCGCTTCCGGTAATACTTTTGTAAGTTCTTCTTCGACTTTTTGTGTACCCGAACCAAAAAAACGAATATGCTCACTTTGGCACGAATGGCATGTCGTTGGCATCGCTTGTTCATCCCCACAATAATGGCATTTTAAACGATGTTGATGACGGTGATACGTAAAAGAAACATCGCAATGCTCACATGTTGCTACATAGCCACAATCACGGCACATCACAAAAGTAGAATGACCACGGCGATTTAAAAAGAGAACGATTTGTTCCTTCTTTTCTAAGCGTTCTTTCATCTTTTCCATTAACTGCGAAGAAAACATCGAACGATTTCCATTTCTTAATTCTTCTCGCATATCAACCACTTCGACGGAAGGAAGAGCTCGTGCATTTACACGTTCTAACAAAGTAAGTAATGTATAAATCCCTTTTTGGGCACGCGCATACGATTCTAAAGAAGGAGTCGCACTTCCTAAAATAACGGGACAGCGGTGGTGCTCTCCACGATATATCGCGACATCCCTGGCATGGTAACGCGGATTATCTTCCTGCTTATAACTCGTTTCATGCTCTTCATCAATGATGATAAGGCCAAGGTTTTGAAATGGAGCAAATACGGCAGAACGGGCTCCAACGACCACTTTGACTTCCTGTCGTTGAATCTTTCTCCATTCATCTAACTTTTCTCCAGCCGATAAACCTGAATGGAGAACAGCGACAAGGTCACCAAACCGGCCTTTAAATCGCTCAACCATTTGTGGAGTAAGGGAAATTTCAGGAACGAGCATTATCGCTTCTTTCCCTTCCTCTAATCCTTTTGCAATCGCCTGTAAATAAATTTCAGTCTTACCACTTCCGGTCACACCATGTAATAAAAAAGTTTCTGACCGGGCACAATCCATCGCCTCCACAATTGGACTTAACACTTCTGTTTGTTTTGGCGTAAGCATCAGTGGCTGGGTCGGTTGAATCATTAACTCGGCCATTGCCTCCCTGTACACTTCTTCTTCCGTTTCCACTACATACTCTTTGTCAATTAAGGCTTGTAGGGTGGAACGTGTCGTCTGTAGAACTTTCAGTAGCTCCGTACTTTGAATCGCTTTTGGATGATTTACTAAAAACTCAAGCATCTCATGTTGTTTTTTAGCTCTTGATGGAATTTTCAACTTTATTTCTGCAATGTTTTCTATCGCCTTATTTAAAACCACAAACCTTACTTTTTTTGTTTCGCTTTTTCAATTAATAAAAAGTGCTCGGTCAGTTTTCCTTCGAGTAACAGGGTTTGGATCTCGATTTTTTCTTTTTTAGCTAATGATTGAACTTCCTCAAAAGGGATACGGTCCTTTTCTGTAAATAAAGCTTGTACAAAAAAGGGAAGTTCTAATTTATTTGCTTTAAGCCTAATTTCTTTTTTACTTTGTTTTTAAAGCAGCCGGAAGCATTACTTGAAAGGCTGAAATTTGATAACTTAATGTTTTTTCAGCTAGCCACTTGCCTAACTCCATCAATTCAGCAGTCAAAACAGGGCTTGTATCTTGTAGCTCATTAATCGACTTGATTTGTTTAAACTCCGAATGCTCAGTTAGTTCGACGATAAACCCTTGTACTTTCCTCGGACCAAATGGAACAATAACTCTCATCCCTGGTCGAATGAAGGCTTGCCATTGTTCCGGTACTTTGTAGTCAAACATTCGGTCGGTTTGAGCACTTGGCACATCGACAATGATTTTGGCAATCATAAAGGCAAATTCCTTTGTTCATACTTTTCAATTTCATTCAAAAGGGTATCCGCAACTTCTGATTTTTGAGCCTTTGGCACTTTTATGACTTGCGCGTCTTTTGTATAAATTATGACCTCGTTTGTATCTCCTTTAAAACCTGCACCTTCTTGACTAATGTCATTTGCAACGATTAAATCGAGATGTTTTCTTTCTAGTTTACCGAGTGCATTTTGTTCAATATTTTCTGTTTCAGCTGCAAAACCGACTAAAATTTGCTTCTGCTTTCTCGCTCCAAGTGTCGCTAAAATATCCTTTGTACGGTCCATTTCAATCGCCCAAGCACCTGGTTCTTTTTTCGTTTTTGTGTATACGTTACAGCTGGTCGATAATCGGCAACAGCCGCTGACTTAATGACAATATCTGCCTCATCATATAAAGAGGTCACCGCTTCGTACATTTCTTTCGCTGATTCTATATGTATCGTTTTAATTCCTACTGGAGCCATTAAGTTAGTAGGTCCACTTACTAACGTTACTTCAGCCCCTCTTAAATAGGCCGCATGAGCGATCGCATAACCCATTTTACCAGAAGAATGATTTGTGAAATAACGTACCGGGTCAATTTTTTCTTGAGTTGGCCCTGCTGAAATAACGACTTTTTTTCCTCTTAATGAACTATTCATTCTTTCTTTTCTTATAAAAAATAAATCTAAAAAGGTGACGATTTCCTCTGGTTCAGCTAGACGCCCTTTGCCGATCCAACCACATGCTAAATAACCAGCATTAGCATCAATGATTTCGACCCCATCTTCTACTAATTGCTGCATATTTCGTTGAACAGCTTGATGCTCGTACATATTAACATTCATCGCTGGGGCAACAAAAATCGGAGCTTTCGTTGCAAGCAAGGTCGTTGATAGCATATCATCGGCTAAACCATTAGCTAATTTTCCGATAATATTGGCGGTTGCAGGGGCAATCACCATCGCATCAGCCCAATCTGCCAATTCAATATGAGCAATTTTATTCGGGTCCGGCTCAACAAATGTATTTGTATAAACAGGTTCTCTTGAGAGAGCTTGAAAAGTCAAAGGAGTCACAAATTGAGTAGCTGATTCTGTTAAGATGACTTTTACTTTTGCTCCTGCTTGAACTAATTTGCTCGTTAATGCCGCTGCTTTATAAGCGGCAATTCCACCACTTACCCCTAATACGATTTTTTTGTCTTTTAACATTCTATCACCTCATTACATAAACTTTATGAACCTTAATAAAAGATAAGAAAGCAACCTATTTTTATTTTAAAAATAGGTTGCTTTACCTTTTATTCTTGTTCGTCTAGTGATTCAACTCGCTCGTAACGTAGATGTTCTTCTACAATTTCCTCTAAAGCTAGACCTACTGGCTTATACGAATGTGGTTTTTCAACAAGAGGACCCCTCGCGACATCCTCTTTCATTTCACGTGCACGCTTTGCCGATACTGTCACAAGCGTATATTTTGAATCTAATTTATCCATTAAAGAATCAATTGAAGGATATAACATATTATTTGACCTCCACTAACTGTTTATATTTTTCAAAAAGACGTTCTCTTTTGCAATGTTCTGCTGTCACAATCGCTTTAATACGTTCAACTGCTAAATGAACTTCATCATTTTCGACAACGTAATCATAACGCTTCATCATTTCAATTTCTTCCTTCGCCACGGTCATTCGTTTATTGATCACATCTTCCGTTTCTGTCCCACGCCCAACAATGCGATTCCTAAGCTCTACTAAACTTGGCGGCATTAAGAAAATAAAAATCCCTTCAGGAAAGCGATCACGAACTTTCCAAGCTCCTTGGACCTCGATTTCAAGAATAATATCTTGCCCATTTTCGATTGTTTCACGAACATAATCAATCGGGGTTCCATAGTAATTACCTACATATTCTGCCCATTCAAGCAATTGGTCGTTTTCAATCATTCCTTTAAATTCATCTTTTGATTTAAAGAAATAATTAACCCCTTCGACTTCCCCTTTTCTTGGCTGGCGTGTCGTCGCTGAGACTGAATACTGGATTCCGGTTTGCTCATTTCTCAGAGCCCCACAAACCGTGCCTTTTCCTACACCCGCAGGTCCTGACAAAACGATTAATAAACCTTTTTCCTTTTCCATTGAAACCTCCTACTATTCATAAGAAAGCTAATTGCTTCTCAAATTCCAAACATTTAAGCTTCTTCTGTACCGTCCTCTTTTGTAGACAATCGCTGTGCCACTGTTTCTGGCTGGACCGCACTTAAAATGACATGGTCACTATCGGCAATAATGACGGCACGTGTTCTTCGTCCGTATGTCGCATCAATTAACATATTCCGGTCACGAGCATCTTGTATAATTCTTTTAATTGGTGCTGATTCTGGGCTCACAATTGATATAATACGATTTGCTGATACAATGTTTCCGAATCCGATGTTAATTAATTTGATATTCATGCTCGATTCCCCCACTTAAGAAGAGCCTACTACTCTCATCATTTTTATCCAAACTAATGTTACTATATACGAAAATGCGTTCGAATTCTAGCATTATTCTACATTTTGTACTTGTTCCTTCAGTTTTTCAATGATACTTTTTTGGACAACGACATGTTGTTTAATCCGTAAGTCCGTCACTTTTGCTCCAATTGTATTGGTTTCTCGATTCATTTCCTGAGCCAAGAAGTCTAGCTTTCGTCCAATTGGAATTTTCTCCAGCAAAATCTCTTTAAATTGCTGTTGATGGGAATGAAGACGAGATAATTCTTCACTAATATCACATTTATCAATGATAATTCCGACCTCTGTGACAATTCGACCTTCATCTAACTGTTGTTCCTCGTTTACCCATTCTTTTAAACGTGCTAATAACTTCTCTTGTTGGACCTTACCCATTTCCGGTGCCAACTGCTCTACTTCATGAATCGATTGCCGTAACTCCGTTAGTAGTTGTTGAAAATGATGTTCGATTGTTAAACCTTCCCTCATTCTCATTTCATCCAACTGACTTGTCGCTTCTTTTACTGTCTGAATAATTTTTTCCTCAACAAACGGGTTATCACTTTCTTGTTCTACCCATTCAACGAGATGCTCATTGTCCATTATTGCTTGAATATTTAACTCAGTTTCTGCTTCTGTAAAAGCTTTAATCTCTTTTGCTGTTTCCTTAAATTGATTTAACAAGGTCCAATCGACCACAATCTTTTTAGAAACGAGCTCAGTTCCTTCGACTTTTATAAAAACATCTACTTTTCCTCGCTGAACCTTCTCTTTAATTTCTTTACGGATCATCTCCTCAAGAAATAAAAATCGTCTCGGTAAGCGAATATTGCTACATTCAAAAAAACGGTGATTGACCGTTCTAATTTCGACATGCACAGTAAATTGTTCATTGGAATAGACCGCTTGTCCGTATCCGGTCATACTTTTTACCATATGTATCACATCCACCCCTTTATTCTACCTAATTTTACTTAGGGCAACAAGTCTTGATTACCAAGTTCATACGCCAATGAAATTATTTATTTATTTCGATAAATAGAGAAAGTCCCCATAAAACCTGAGCAGGCTTCAGAGGGACTCACCCTTATTATCTTCTACAAAAGCTTAGGAGTTTGAAATCGCGTCTTCTTTCTTCTCACTCTTTTTAAAGAGCTGGAAGCCACCGAGAACAACGGTTGGTATCGCGGCCATTCCTAAGACGAGTAACCATTCACGTGTATCTAATGCAACAGTGTGGAAAATCGTTTGTAATGGTGGGAAATAAATAACAACTAACATAAGTAGTGTTGATAAAATAACAGCCACAACTAAATATCTATTTTCAAACGGATTACGATGATAAACAGAATATTCACTTCGGCAATCAAAAACATGAATAAGTTGAGCCATGACTAACGTAACAAAAGCAACGGTTTGAGCACGAATCAACTCATCTGGATGACCTTGGAAAGTTATCCAGAAGGCCGCAAGCGTAACAATGCCAATCATAAATCCTCGACTAATGATTTTCCAAGCCAATCCACGAGCAAAGACCCCTTCAAATTGACTTCTTGGCTTCCGCTTCATGACGTCCCCTTCTGCTTGATCCATTCCAAGTGCTAATGCCGGTAATCCATCTGTCACAAGGTTAATCCAAAGAATTTGAATCGCGACGAGTGGTAATGGCATTCCCAAAATCATCGCAATAAGCATCACCAAAATCTCTCCAACATTGGAAGCAAGCATATAACGAATAAACTTGCGAATGTTTTCGTAAATGTTTCGTCCTTCTTTAATCGCATCCTTGATCGTCGCAAAATTATCATCACTTAAAATTAACGATGAAGCTTCTTTGGCCACATCTGTTCCGGTAATCCCCATGGCAATTCCAATATTCGCCGCTTTAATAGCCGGCGCGTCGTTGACTCCATCACCCGTCATCGCGACGACATGGCCTTTCTTCTGTAACGCCTTGACTATTTTTAATTTATGCTCAGGAGACACTCGAGCATATACATCCACGTCATCCACTACTTCCACTAGTTCTTCCGTTGACATTTTCGACAGCTCTTTGCCAGTTAACGACTGACCATATTTGCTCATAATCCCAATTTCTTGGGCAATTGCACAAGCTGTTAATTGGTGGTCTCCAGTAATCATGACGGTTTTAATACCTGCTTCCCGACATTCACGAACAGAATCAATCACTTCTGGTCTTGGTGGATCAATCATCCCTTGGATCCCAACAAGCGTTAAATTACGTTCTGCCTCAAAGGCGGTCTGACATTTCTCGCCTTTATTCAACGGTTTATACGCAACCGCTATCGTTCGCAAAGCATAGTTCGCCATTTTTGTTAAAGTTGCTTCCACTTCAGCTTTTCGTTTTGGTGTTAAAGCTTCCTTATTATTTTGGTACATGAGCGAGTTACATTGACTTAAAATGACATCAGGTGCTCCTTTTGTGACGACAAAACGCCGACCACCAGCATCTTGAACAATCACACTCATCATTTTCCGTGTGGAATCAAATGGGAACTCATGAATCCGCTCAAAGTGTTCCGCCAATGTTTCTTCATTATAACCAGCTTTCATTCCAGCAACGACTAAAGCTCCTTCTGTCGGATCACCATCAATCATATAGTTTTTTTCTTCTTTTCGTAACAACCCTTTTTTATCCGTTTTCTGCACCAATTTAGCATTATTACATAACATCGAGTAGCTGAGGAGCTGCATCAATGCTTTTTCTCGTTTTACATCCACTACTTTGCCATTAGCACTAAAGTCTCCTTCTGGTGCATAACCATTACCAGACACCTTCCAATTTTTTCCACCACTCCACACTTGCGTTACCGTCATGTTATTTTGTGTTAACGTTCCCGTTTTATCTGAGCAAATAACTGTCGCACAGCCTAATGTTTCAACTGCCGGCAGCTTCCGGACAATCGCTTTACGTTTAATCATTCTTTGTACACCTAAAGCCAAAGCAACGGTTACGATCGCCGGTAGCCCTTCAGGTATAGCCGCTACTGCTAATGAAACCCCTGATAAGAACATCGTATATAAATCATGACCTTGCAACACCCCTGCTAAAACGACCATAGCAGTTAAAATTAAGGCAATAATGATGAGAATTTTCCCAAGCTGTTCTAAACGACGTTGAAGAGGCGTTTCTAACGATTCTGTCGTTTGCAGTAAATGAGCGATTTTTCCCATCTCTGTACTCATACCGGTCGCTATAACAGCCCCGATTCCATTACCTTGCGTGACCATCGTTCCCATAAAGGCGATGTTTTTTTGATCACCAATTTCAACGGCATCCTTTTCAATCGCGGTCGTTTGCTTTTGCACAGGCACTGATTCACCGGTTAATGAAGATTCCTCGATACTTAATCCATTAGCCGAAAAAAGGCGAATATCAGCTCCAACACGATCACCGCTTTTTAATTTGACAATATCGCCAGGAACAACTTGGCTAGAGAGGATTTTTACCCAAATACCATTTCGTAACACATTCATTTGCGGGGCTGATAGTTCTTTTAAAGCGTCCAAAGATTTCTCTGCTTTTCGTTCTTGAACAAATCCTAAAATACCGTTCAATAAGACGATAAACATAATCGTAATCGCATCGATGTATTCACCTAATAAACCCGAAATAAAGGTGGCGACCAATAAAACGAGAACCATAAAATCTTTAAACTGCGAAATAAATAAAGCAAGATTAGAGATTTTTTTTCCTTCATCTAATTTATTGGCTCCAAAATGTTTCAAACGTTTGTTTACTTCTTTTTCTGTTAAACCATTTTCATAGTTTGTCCCTAACTCCTTCTCTAATTCTTCTTCTTTTTTTCGATACCAATCCACTTTCTCACCTCACTAACATTGTCCACCTCGATTGATCTCTAAATGAGGACTAGTTATCCTCCTATAAGCGATCTTATTCAGTCTCGTCCTAAAACATGCTATACTCAATAAAGCATTTAATAATATGTCCGAGAGATAAGGCTTTTGACTAAGCATTTTTTTCGTTAAAAGCAAATGAAGACAGGTAAAGAGGTGGGGCTAATGTCATTTGATGGAATGATGACAAGAGCAATCGTAAAGGAATGTAGTGATTTACTAACGACAGGAAGAATTAATAAAATTTATCAACCATTTAAAACCGAGCTGATTTTATCCGTACGAGCAAAGGGAAAAAGCTACTCTTTATTACTATCAGCTAATGCACAATTCGCTAGAGCTCATCTAACAAATGAAAAATATACAAACCCCCAAGTTCCCCCGATGTTTTGTATGCTCTTAAGAAAACATTTAGAAGGAGCTTTTATTGAAAGCATTACTCAATTAGGTTCAGAAAGAATCTTTATGATTGATTGCCAAACAAAAGATGAACTTGGCGATGATACTTCTAAACGCCTTATCATTGAAATTATGGGCAAACATAGCAACATCATATTGATTGATCGGGAAACAAAGCAAATTATTGACAGCATCAAACATGTTAGTTATGCCCAAAGCAGTTATCGAGCTGTCTTACCAGGCCAAGCGTATAAACTACCACCAGAACAGAATAAAATTGATCCAATCGAAGTGGATGCCGAGAATTTATTAAAACGAATCGATTTTAATTCTGGGAAAATTGACCGTCAAATCGTCGAACAATTTGTAGGGATTTCTCCCATGATCGGGAAAGAAATCATTTCAAGAGCAGGGATGGTTAATGCCCATACCCTTGTGGAAAGCTTTTTTAATGTCATGACTCCGATTAAAAACCATACTTATGCGCCACAAATGATTACAGTAGGTGCAAAAGAGTATTTTTCTATTCTTTCATTAACTCATTTAACTGGTGAAGTGCGGCCTTTTGACACCGTTAGTCTCATGTTGGACCGCTACTTTTATGGGAAAGCCGAACGTGATAGAGTCAGGCAACAAGCTCATGACTTAGAACGTTTTTTACAAAATGAGGCTCAGAAAAACAAGAAAAAATTAAAAAGCTAGAGCAAACATTACAAAATGCTGATAAAGCTCAAATGTATCAAAAACAAGGTGAGCTTTTAACAGCCAATATGCACCTCATCAAAAGAGGCGATAAAGCGGTTGAAGTCGTGGATTATTATGACCCTAACGGAGCGGTCATCACAATAAATCTAAATCCTCAAAAGTCTCCTTCCGATAATGCCCAAGCCTATTTCAAACGTTATAATAAAGCGAAAAATTCAGTTGCCGTCGTGCTGGAGCAACTAGAGCAGACGAAAAAAGAAATTGAGTATCTTGAACAGCTCATTCAACAAATGGAAAGTGCCGCCCCAAGTGACATTGAAGAAATTCGCGAGGAGCTAGTAGAAGAAGGATATATTCGCAAACGTGCTCAGAAAGGCGATAAGAAGAAAAAGAAGGATCACAAACCACAGTTGGAACGTTATTTATCAACGAGTGGTCTGGAGTTTTTTGTCGGCAAAAACAATAAACAAAATGATTATTTAACGAACCGTTTTGCCCGCCAAGATGAAATTTGGCTTCATACAAAAGACATCCCCGGCTCCCATGTCGTAATCCGTAGTACGGAACCTGATGAACAAACGTTAAAAGAAGCGGCAACAATTGCTGCCTTCTTTAGTAAAGCAAAATTATCTAGTTCGGTTCCCGTTGACTTCACAAAAATCCGCCATGTCAAAAAGCCGAATGGTTCAAAGCCAGGGTATGTGATTTATGATAATCAAACGACACTGTATGTAACACCAAACGAAGATTTAGTCCTGCAATTAAAGCAGCGCTCTTGAATAAAATCCTTGATTGTCGATAAAGAGGCAAGGACAAAAAAAAACTCCTCTAATATGAAAATGTCGATGGATAGCGTTCTTCTCACCGTTCCCGAAAATCATGCTCCGCGTCAATCGCAAGACGCCGAACTAACTTTTTTATCAAAAAAGCTGTAGAGCATACTAACCATGCTCTACAGCTTTTATATACATTTATCTTTTACCTCTAGTTTGCATATTGATTAACCACCGATATGCGACATTTCAATTTTCTCGCGCTTCGTATTTCCGTCTAAGGAGCGCTCAGCTGAATACCTGTCATCGCGTTTGTTCCAGCAGTTTTTAATTTCATTCATAATGTCTTCATCTGAATAATTTCCACGAATCAACTTTTTAAAGTCATGTCCTTTAGTCGCAAATAAACAAGTATATAAAGAGCCTTCTACTGATAAGCGTGCTCTTGTACAAGAATGACAAAAGGCGTCTGAAACCGATGAGATAACCCCGACTTCATCATCAGAACCCTTATATTTAAAACGAGAAGCTACTTCGCCGACATATGCTGGCTTTATTGCTTCTAATGGCATATCTTCATTTATTCGTTCAATGATTTCTTGTTTTGTAATCACTTCATCATATTTCCAACCATTAGAAGTCCCAACATCCATATATTCAATAAACCGAAGCATATAGCCTTTTTCTCTAAAAAATTTAGCCATCGGAATGATGTCGTTATCATTGACACCCTTTTGTACAACCATATTCACTTTTACTCCTAAACCAGCATCAGAGGCCGCTTGCATCCCTTTTAATACGGGCTCAATCCCAATTCCACGCCCATTAATTTTGCCAAACTTTTCACTATCTAAACTATCTAAGCTGACAGTTACTCGTTTTAAGCCCGCTTCTTTTAATTCCTTAGCATAACGTGGCAAAAAGACTCCATTTGTTGTCATCGCAATATCTTCAATTTTAGTTGTTTGCGACAATAATGAAATGAGCTGCGGCAAGTCCTTACGCATTAATGGTTCGCCGCCGGTAATGCGCAATTTTTGCAATGATGTGACACGATGGAATAAAGATACGAGCCGGTTTAATTCTTCAAAGCTAAGCAGTTCATCCCTTTTTAAAAAGGGATAGTCTGGTCCAAAAATCTCCGCTGGCATACAATAATGACAACGAAAATTACAACGATCGGTCACCGATATACGTAAATCCTTTAATGGACGTTGCCAATGGTCAAAAATCGTTTCTTTTTGTTCGACCATTCTCCTCACTCCTTATTCTTACGTCCCATTTATTAAAATAAACTTTCTTTAATCATAGTATTTAATTAATATACCTAGTTAGAGTGTTTATCGCTCTTATTTAGCAGCCGAAAATTTGAGCACTTTCGTTTTTTATAGTAAGCACTTTCACTTTAAAAATGGGAAAAATTAATGAATCTCTTACTTTATGAAAACATATTCAGCTCCATTATACAAGTGAACAAGTTTAACCATTAAAGATTGATTGGCTAAGTTCGACAAGTCACAGGCACTTGTCGAACTTAGCTGCTCTGGGCTTCATTGCGGGGCTTTGATTCCCTTTGTAGTTCTTATTTGATGGCTTCGGGATTCATTGGCGCTCTTTGTTTCATTAATTCGACCAAAAAAGCTACACAAAAGATCCAATGACCTTTTGTGTAGCTTTTCATTTCATTAAATATGTACCCATGCTTCATCGCTTGGATCTTTTCGCCATTGTGTTAGTTTTTCCCATTCTTTATCGGAAATTGTTCCTTTTTCCTTTGCGACTTCTACGAGCGTTGAATAATTGGATAAAACCGCAACTTCTAATTCGGCTTCAGCTAAATTGGCTGTTGCTTTATCTAATTCATAAGTGAAAATCGCAACCACACCTAGAACTTCTGCTCCGCTTTCACGAATCGCTTTGGCCGATGTAATCGCACTTCCACCTGTTGAAATTAAATCTTCCACGATAACTACTTTTTGCCCCTTCTCAATCTTACCTTCAATTTGGCTTTGCTTGCCATGGCTTTTCGCTTTGCCACGAATATAGGCCATTGGTAAATCGAGTTCTTCACTTACCCATGCCGCATGAGGAATCCCTGCCGTTGCTGTTCCTGCCACAACTTCAACCTCACCATACTGTTCTTTAATTAATGCCGCTAAACCTTTGGCAATTTCTTTTCTGACAACTGGATAGGACATCGTTAAACGATTATCACAATAAATCGGTGATTTCAACCCCGAACTCCAAGTAAATGGTTCATTTGGACTTAAGCTTACCGCTTCAATATTTAATAAATGCTCGGCAATTTGTTTTTTCATGATTAGCCCTCCCAGTTTGCTTTCATTGTTTTATACGTTTCATAAGGATTTTCACTTGATGTTATGCTCCGCCCGACAACAATCGCATAGCTGCCAAGCTCTCTTGCTGCTTGTGGTGTGACGACACGCTTCTGGTCGCCAACTTCATCTGATTCTTGTCTAATCCCAGGTGTCACTGTTAAAAAATCATTCCCACAAACTTCACGAATGAGCGGTACTTCTTTCGCTGAACACACGACCCCATCTAATCCTGCTGCTTGAGCTTGTTTTGCATAAGAAATGACCACATCGTTTAAAGGTTTCTCGATTAAAAGCTCTTCTCTAAGCATTTCTTCATCCGTACTCGTCAATTGCGTAACGGCAATCAATTTTGGTCGCTTTTGTCCTGGTTTTGTTCCAGCTTCTAGTCCTTCTAAAGCGGCACGCATCATGGTCTGTCCACCTGCTGCATGGACATTAATCATATCAATACCAAGACCAGCTAACACCGTCATCGCACGTTTCACCGTGTTTGGAATGTCATGTAATTTAATATCGAGGAAAATGGAATGACCCGCTCCTTTTAATTCTGCAATCGCTCCAGGTCCCTCCCGATAAAACATTTCCATACCTACTTTAAGAAACAAAGGCTCTTGGCCAAATGATTCAAGTAGCTGCTTTCTTTTTTCCACACTATCAACATCTAAAGCAATCATTAACGGACGTTGCATAATTCCTTCCAGCTCCCTCCTACTAATTCACTTACATGGTCCACGCCCATTTCATCAAGCTTTTTCGGTAACTGTTCGATTAAGTTCGGACATGCATAGGGGTCAACAAAGTTTTGTGTTCCAATTGCCACCGCACTTGCACCAGCTAAGAAAAATTCGATGACATCATCAACGGTTGTAATCCCACCCATCCCGATAATCGGAATATCGACAGCTTGACTAACTTGATGAATCATTCGAATCGCGACTGGTTTAATTGCTGGACCTGATAAACCACCTGCTTGATTCGCTAAAATCGGCTTACGTGTTTTTAAATCAATACGCATCCCGAGCAATGTATTAATCATCGATAACCCGTCTGCCCCGGCTTGTTCAACAGCCTTAGCCATGGAAACGATATCGGCAACATTTGGTGAAAGCTTGACGTAAATCGGCACACTAGAAGCACGCTTCACTTCTCTCGTTAATTCAGCGGCTACTTCTGGAACTGTCCCAAAAGCGATTCCACCTTTTTTAACATTTGGACAGGAAATATTTAATTCAAGAGCTGTGACATTTTTATTTTTTGATACTCTTTCTGCTACTTGGATATAATCTTCCATCTCAGAGCCGGCAACATTCGCTAAAATCGGTACATCGAACTTTTCTAACCAAGGTAGTTCCTCGTTACAAACTTTATCTAAGCCTGGATTTTGCAACCCAATCGCATTTAAAAGTCCTGCCTTCGTTTCCGCTAGTCGTGGAGTTGGATTCCCGTATCGTGGTTCAACCGTCGTCGCTTTGACTGCAATCGCTCCAAGTTCACTTAAATCATAAAAATTCGCATATTCTTTCCCAAATCCGAAGCAACCAGACGCTGGCATAATTGGATTTTTCATCTTTAACCCAGGTAACTCAATCGCTAAACGACTCATAACACAACCTCCCCTACTTTAAAGACAGGACCATCTGTACATACTTTTTTATAACTAGCACCTTCAGGGTCATTCGTTAAATGGCAAACACAAGCAAGACATGCTCCTATCCCACAGCCCATTCGTTCTTCAAGCGATAAAAAGGCACGCTTATCAGCAAACCTTTCCGTTAACTCCTTTAACATCGCATTTGGTCCACATGAATAAAGAGTATCAAAGGTAAGGTTCTGCTCATGAATCGCATCTGTTACAAACCCTTTTATCCCGTGGCTACCATCAACCGTTGTCACATAGGTCGGCCCAAGCTCATTAAATTCTTTTTCATAAAAAACAGCTTCTTTTGATTGGAAGCCAAGGACGTGGATAACTTCCACGCCTCTTGCTTTCAGTTGTTTAGAGAGATAATAGAGGGGAGGTACACCGATCCCGCCACCGACAAGTAAGGCTACTTCTCCAGGTTTGGTTTCCTCCACCGGAAACCCTTGACCGAGTGGTCCTAATACGTCAATTTGTGAGTGAACCTGTTTTTCAGATAAACGTTTTGTGCCGTTACCTTCAACTCGGTAAAGCATCGTTAACGTTTGTTCCTCCGTGTTCACATCACAAATACTAAGTGGACGTCGTAATAATAAGTCCTCATATTGATCAATTTTGATATGAACAAATTGACCTGGATTGGTCATCGCAGTTACCAACGGTCCTTGGCATGTGATTTCATAGATTTGTTCGGCAATTTGCTGTTGGCTGACGATGCTTAAATGTCCTTGTTTCTTCAAGATCTTATCCCCCTCATTGATTAAGCGTTCATTTGTGGCATACTTTCAGATGAAAATGTAATCGATTCGATAACGGATAACAGAGCCGCAGCCGTGTCAATCGACGTTAAACATACAACCCCATTTTCGACCGATTCACGACGAATACGGAACCCATCTCTTGCTGGCTGTTTTCCACGCGTTAACGTGTTAATCACAAATTGTGCTTGACCTTGTCTAATCACATCTAGTAAGTGTGGTTTCTCATCCCCGATTTTATTGACAACCGTTACTGGAATGTTTAATTGACTAATTTCTTTCGCTGTTCCTTCTGTTGCTAAAATATCATAACCAATTCGATGGAATCGTTCCACTAAACTCATCGCTTCTTCTTTGTCTTTATCTGCAACTGTAAATAGGACAGCTCCATGTTTTGGAATCTTCATACCGGATGCAATTAACCCTTTATACAAAGCCTTTTCAAGCGTACGGTCACGTCCCATTACTTCTCCAGTTGATTTCATTTCTGGTCCGAGCGTAATATCGACTCTTCTTAATTTGGCAAAAGAGAAGACTGGGACTTTAACAGATACTTCTTTTGCTTCTGGGTGATAGCCTGTCTCATAGCCAAGCTGTGGTAATGTTTTTCCGAGCATGACTTTTGTCGCTAAATTCGCCATCGGTACACCTGTAATCTTGCTTAAGAAAGGCACCGTGCGACTTGAACGAGGGTTCACTTCTAACACATAAACCTCATCCTTATGCCAGACAAATTGAATGTTTAGTAAGCCGACAATATTTAAACCTCTCGCAATTTTAATCGTACGGTCAATTAAACGTTGCTTCAGTTCTTCTGGTACGGTTTGTGGTGGATAAACTGCAATCGAATCACCTGAGTGAACTCCCGCACGCTCGATATGTTCCATAATTCCTGGAATATAGACGTTCTCCCCATCAGAAATTGCATCAACCTCTAGTTCTTTCCCTGTTAAATAACGGTCGACTAATACTGGATGCTTAGGATTTACTTTTACCGCACGAGCCATATAGTTTAAAAGCTCTTCTTCTTTATAAACGATTTCCATCGCACGACCACCAAGTACATAAGATGGACGGACAAGAACCGGATAACCAATATCTGTAGCAATTTTGACAGCTTGTTCCACCGATGTTGCTGTTTTTCCTAAAGGTTGTGGAATGTCTAATTCCATTAAACTTTGTTCAAATTTGTCACGATCCTCAGCACGGTCCATATCTTCTAATTTTGTCCCGATGATTTTAACGCCACGTTCTTCTAAGCCGTCTGCTAAATTAATCGCTGTTTGGCCACCAAATTGAACGATGACGCCTTCTGGTTGCTCGTGTTCAATGACATGCATGACATCTTCAATCGTTAACGGTTCAAAATATAACTTATCAGACGTACTAAAGTCTGTAGATACTGTCTCTGGGTTGTTGTTCATTATAATCGCTTCATAGCCTGCTTCTTTAATCGCCCAAACCGAATGAACCGTTGCATAATCAAATTCAATCCCTTGACCGATTCGAATTGGTCCTGAACCTAAGACGAGAATGCTCTTTTTATCGGTACGAACCGACTCCATTTCCTCTTCATAAGTCCCGTAAAAATAAGGTGTAGCTGATTCAAATTCAGCAGCACATGTATCAACCATTTTATAAACCGGAATGATGCCATTTGCTTTTCTTAACTCATAAACTTCAAGTTCAGTCGTTTGCCATAGTCCAGCAATCGTTTCATCTGAAAGTCCACGTTCTTTTACTTCTTTTAAAAGCTCAATATTTTGACCCTCTTCTTTTAATTGCGTTTCGTAGCTGACAATCTTCTCAATTTTGCGTAAGAAATAACGGTCAATTTTTGTTTGCTCATGTAATTCTTCTAATGATGAACCTCTTCTATACAGCTCTGCTAGGGCGAATAAACGTTGGTCATCCGGTGTCGCAATTCGTTTTAATAATTCTTCTGTCGTTAATTCATCAAGCTCGACATCATGAATATGATGATAGCCAGCTTCTAATGAACGAACGGCTTTGAGAAGCGATTCTTCAATGTTACGACCAATTGCCATAACCTCTCCTGTTGCTTTCATTTGCGTACCTAATTTACGGTTGGCCGCGTTAAATTTATCAAATGGCCAGCGTGGGATTTTGGCTACGACATAATCAAGAGCTGGTTCAAAGCTTGCATAAGTAGTTCCTGTCACAGGGTTTTTAATTTCATCTAAACTATAACCACAAGCAATTTTCGCCGCCATTTTCGCTATCGGATAACCTGTTGCTTTTGAAGCAAGGGCTGACGAGCGACTGACACGTGGATTGACTTCGATAATATAATATTGATCACTATGTGCATCTAAGGCAAATTGGACGTTACAACCACCTTCAATTCCTAACGCTCGAATGATTCGCAAACTCGAATTTCTTAACATTTGATAATCACGGTCTGTTAACGTTTGACTTGGTGCAAAGACAATCGAGTCACCCGTATGTACGCCAACCGGGTCGAAGTTTTCCATATTACAAACGACAATTGCTTGGTCTTTTCCATCACGCATCACTTCATATTCCACTTCTTTAAATCCGGCAATGCTTTTTTCAATTAAACATTGAGTCACTGGGCTGTACTTTAAACCACTAGTCACAATTTCGTTTAGCTCTTCATCATTATGACAAATTCCTCCACCTGTTCCTCCGAGCGTATAGGCTGGGCGAACGATAACAGGATAACCAATTTCAGCAACAAATACTTTTGCTTCTTCAAGTGTATGAACAATCTCACTTTCTGGAACAGGCTCTTGTAACTCTTGCATTAAAGCTCTAAATTTTTCACGGTCTTCCGCTTGTTTAATTGCATCCAAATCTGTACCAAGCAATTCGATATTATATGTGTTTAAAATGCCTGACTCATCTAACTCCATCGCCATATTTAAACCGGTTTGACCACCAAGTGTTGCGACAATTCCATCCGGACGTTCTTTGCGAATAATACGGCTGACAAACTCTAGTGTAATTGGCTCAATGTACACACGGTCGGCCATCGTCGTATCAGTCATAATCGTCGCTGGGTTCGAGTTAATTAAAATCACTTCATACCCTTCTTCTTTTAACGCTTGACATGCTTGCGTTCCGGCATAATCAAATTCTGCTGCTTGCCCAATCACGATTGGTCCTGATCCAATCACTAAAATTTTATTAATATCTGTTCGCTTCGCCATATTCTCCTACTCCTCTTCCTTACACATGTTGTGGTTGTTTTTTATTTTCGTTAATCAGCTTCATAAAAGAATCAAATAAATGATTGGCATCATCTGGACCTGGAGATGCTTCTGGATGGTACTGGACACTGAACGCTGGATACACTTTGTGTTGCACGCCTTCTACCGTTCCATCATTAACCGCAACATGTGTTAATTCAAGCTCTGTTGCCTCTAAAGATTCAGCGTCTACCGTATAGCCATGATTTTGAGCAGTAATATCAATTTTTCCTGTCGCTAACTCTCGGACCGGATGATTAGAACCACGATGACCGAAACGTAAGCGGCTCGTCGTTGCCCCACATGCTAATGCTAACAGCTGATGTCCTAAGCAAATTCCAAAGATAGGTACTTTTCCTAAGATTCCTTTAATCATCTCAATTGCTTCTGGAACGTCCTCTGGATTTCCTGGTCCGTTACTTAATAGCACACCATCCGCTCCGAGACGGATAATTTCTTCTGCCGTTGTCTTGTAAGGAACAACTATGACATCACATTGACGTTCGATTAATCCGTGTAAAATCCCATGCTTCATACCAAAATCGACGAGCACTACTCGTTTTCCTTTTCCTGGTACATGATAAGGATCTTTAGTTGACACAAGCTCAACTTGATTTTTCATCCATTCACTTGCCTTTAACATCTCAACAACAGCTGCAACATCAACATCACTCGCACAAATTCGCCCTTTTAACGTCCCGTGCTCACGAATCAGACGTGTTAATTTTCTCGTATCAATTCCAGCAAGTCCTGGAATTCCTTTTGCTTCTAAAAGAGTGTGTAACGATTCTTCACTACGCCAGTGGCTTGGCTCAAGCTCGATTTCTTTTACAATCAATCCGTGAATCGCTGGAGTAATCGATTCGAAATCATCGCGATTGATGCCATAGTTTCCGATTAACGGATAAGTTAACGTCACAATCTGTCCACAATAAGAAGGATCCGATAAAATCTCTTGGTAACCAGTCATTCCGGTATTAAAAACCACTTCACCACTCATTTGAACATCTGCCCCGAATCCGTACCCTTTAAAAACTTCTCCGTTTTCTAACACTAATATTTTTTCACTCATCGCACGACACTCCCTTGTTGTTTCTCCCAAACTTTCTTTCCGCTAACAAATGTCATCACCGGCCACCCTTGGCAAGACCAGCCTTGGAACGGTGTATTTTTTCCTTTTGAAACAAATGTCTCTTTATCGATTTTTTCTTCAAGTTCAAGGTCAATAACCGCAATATCAGCGACCGCACCCTCTTGTAGCGTCCCCCTGTCTAATTTAAATGTGCTTGCAGGTAGGACGGTTAACCAATCGACCAATTGTTTTAAGCTCATTTTTCCTGTTTGAACAAAGTTTGTATACATTAATGGAAACGCGGTTTCTAAACCAACGATACCAAATGGGGCACGCTCCATCGATTGGGCTTTTTCTTCTTCTGTATGTGGAGCATGGTCAGTCGCGATAAAATCAATCGTTCCATCCATTAACCCTTCGATTAACGCTTCTTGATCCGCTTTTCCTCTTAATGGAGGATTCATCTTATAGTTTGTATCTAAGCCCGGAATATCTTCTTCATTTAATAAAAGATGATGTGGTGTTACTTCCGCTGTTACGTTAATTCCCGCTCGTTTGGCATCTCGAACGATTCGAACCGATTCCTTTGTACTAATATGGCAAACATGATAATGAGCACCTGCTGCTTCGGCTAGAAGGACATCTCTAGCAATATGGACTGATTCACACACAGATGGAATTCCGTTAAGGCCATGCTCCTTTGAAAATTTTCCTTCATGGACAGCTCCTGCATGGATAAGCGTATTTTCTTCACAGTGAGCGACAACTGCCATGTCCAGTTCAGCAGCTTTTGTCATTGCTTGAAGCATCATGTCTGCTGATTGCACACCGACTCCATCATCAGTAAAAGCAAACGCTCCGGCTTCTTTTAAGGCGTCAAAATCGGTTAATTCTTTTCCTAATTGTCTTGTTGTAATCGCCGCATATGGGAGAACATTAACATGACCGGTTTCTTCAATTCTTCCTGTTAACCATTCCATTTGTTCTTTTGTATCTGGTACTGGGCGTGTATTTGGCATTGCACAAATCGTTGTAAAACCACCTTTTGCGGCTGCTAGTGTTCCTGTTTCAATCGTTTCTTTTTGCTCGCCACCAGGCTCGCGTAAATGAACATGGACATCAACAAGTCCAGGCGTAATTAACTTTCCCGTTACATCGATTTTTTCATCGTAAACATCGAGCGTTTCAAAACTAATTTTTCCATCGATGATTGAAACGTCGATTTGTTTTTCCTGACCGTCCTTCGTTAATACGATTCCACCCGTTAATTGAATTTTCATGATAAAATCCTCCCTCATTTTATGTAATCTGTAAGGGCTGCTCCTTACAGCTTTTACTTGCTGTATACCTTAGCCTTCAAAGACTTTCTTTAATACGGCCATTCTTGCGGCGACTCCGTTTTGCATTTGTTTAAAGATCCTTGAGCGTTCACATTCGACTAGCTCACTGGCGATTTCAACATCACGATTGACCGGTGCAGGGTGGAGAATAATGCTCCTATCCTTCATTTTTCTTTCTCGCTCAATCGTTAAGCCGTATTGTTGGTGATATTGTTCTTTTGTTAGTGCCATTCCATCATCGTGACGTTCATGCTGAATGCGTAGCATCATCATCACATCTGCTTTTTTTACCGCTTCATCCATCGTTACGTAAGGATACGTTTTAGCAAAACCACACATCCACTCTTTTGGCCCACTTACCGAAACATTTGCCCCAAGTTTTGTTAATATCTCTGCATTGGAACGTGCCACCCGACTATGCCTTAAATCGCCACAAATGACGATTTCGACATTTTGAAAACTTTTGAATTCTTGTCTTATCGTTAATAAATCTAAAAGTGATTGAGTCGGGTGATGGCCACAACCATCGCCGGCATTAATAATGGGTATGTTTAATGCTTCTAATTGCTCGTAAAAGGCATCTTCTGGATGACGAATCACGAGTGCATCGGCCCCAATCGCTTCTAATGTTTTTGCTGTATCATAGAGGGTTTCACCTTTTTGTACACTAGAGGTTTCAGCTGAGAAATTCAGAACTTCAAGACCTAATTTCTTTTCGGCTACTTCAAAGCTAAACTTTGTTCTTGTACTTGCTTCATAAAAGAGGTTCGCCACAAACATTTGGCGTTTCGGACTCCATGTTGCTCCATCGGCAAAGTTTTGAGCCTCCTCTAATAATTCAAAGACCTCCGTAAGTGATAGGTTCGATAACATATGCAATCCTTTGTTTTGGTTCGATAGAAGATTGATCATGTGTATCCCTCCGTCCATTTAATTTTGTCGACTCTTCTTTTCTTAATATCCGATTTTTTGCAAAGAAAAATGCCCTAAATGTCACATTTAGGGCATGAGGAAAAGAGGCACGGTTATCAATCGTTACGCATGCTCCATTTCCTTAAAGCCCCTTTTAAGTCTCTCTGTACTCGTTTAAAGGATGCTTGTTTATTTTTCTTCTTTTAACTCTTCATTTGAAAACAACTGACTGTTTTCGCCAAAGGCAGCTTCTTTACCCGGTAAGATTAAGTGTAAAACGACCCCAATGATTGTCGCAAAAGCCATTCCAGCAATTTGGAAGTCCTCTGAGAATTGTAGGAATGCTCCGCCAATTCCTGTTACTAAAATCGTTGAAGCAATAATTAAGTTACGTTTCACTCCAAAGTCTACTTTATTTTCCACTAACATTCTCATCCCTGATGAAGCGATGATACCGAATAAGAGGATTGAGATACCACCCATAACTGCTGCTGGGATAGAGGAAATGATGGCTGAAATTTTACCAACGAAGGAGAATAATATCGCAAACACAGCCGCTCCTCCGACTACGAACACACTAAACACTCTTGTCATCGCCAAAACTCCGATGTTTTCTCCGTACGTTGTATTTGGTGGTCCTCCTACAAGTGCTGCGACAATCGACGCAACCCCATCCCCTAAAATCGAGCGATGTAAGCCTGGCTTTTCGATAAAGTTCTTACCTGTTACTTTACTTAATACCATTTGGTCTCCGATATGCTCGGCTAACGTCACCGCAGCTACTGGTACCATGACGAACAAAATCGCCCATGAGAAATTCGGTGTATAAGTGATAAAAGGTAGCATCGCATCTGGTGCTTGTAACCATGCTGCTGACTTTACCTCTGTAAAATCAACCAACCCTTGAATCGAAGCAAAAAGATAACCACTGACCACTCCGAAAAGAATCGGAATTAGTCCAAAGAACCCTTTAAAAAACATGTTCGACACAATCGTTACCGCTAATGTAAATAAAGCCACGGTGAAGTGCTGTAAACTATAAACAGAAGAATTTGGGTCCTCTCCTGGAATCATCATCGCCATATCAATCGCTGTTGTTGACAAGCCTAAACCGATAACCATAATGATTGGACCAACGACCGCTGGAGGTAAAATATTCATTAACCATTTAACACCACTACGTTTAACCCCTAACGCAACAATGCCGTAGACGATACCAGCAAAGAATGTTCCGACCATCACACCTTCAGGTCCGCCTAATGCTGTGGCGGTAATGATTGGACTAATAAAAGCAAACGATGAACCGAGGTAAGCTGGAATTTGTCCTCTCGTAATAATTAAATAAGCGAGAGTTCCTAATCCACTTGATAATAATGCGACAGATGGACTTAATCCGACAATCGCCGGTACTAAAATGGTTGCGCCAAACATGGCAAATAAGTGCTGTAAGCTTAAAATCACCCATTTATCTAAACGCGGGACATCACGTACCCCTAAAACTTCTTTTTGCTGACTCATACTGTTCTTCCTCCTAATCACTCTTACGCAAAACCCTCTTAACCAGTGTGGCTAAGAGGGTTCAGGAGATAACCCCGTCACACAAATAGTCATGACGGTTATCTACTTTGCTCTTGCCAGCCTCTCTGGACTGTTTTAAAGAGTTTTTCTATTTATTTTTTATCAATTTTAACTTGGTCTCTTGCGTCAACTTCTTTTAATTCTGCTACAATAATTTCACTTTTAGAAGTCGGCACATTTTTCCCCACATAATCTGGTCGAATTGGAAGTTCTCGATGACCTCTATCGACTAAAACCGCAAGTTGAATTTGTTCTGGTCTCCCTAAATCAATTAAAGCATCAAGTGCTGCTCGAACCGTTCTTCCTGTATAAAGAACATCATCAACAAGAATCACTTTACGGTTTTCAATTTCAATCGGGATATTCGTACCTTGAATGACCGGTTCTTCTGTATCCGTCTTTACCGTTAGGTCATCGCGATATAATGTAATGTCAATCTCTCCGACCGGAAGCGGTAGCCCTTCAATCTGTTCAATTCTCTCTGCCAATCTTTGAGCCAAATAAATGCCTCTTGTTTTAATGCCTACTAATACACAATTATCGATTCCTTTATTTCGTTCAATGATTTCATGAGCAATTCGAGTCGTCGCTCGCGTAATGGCTTGTTCATCTAAAATAACTTGAGACATTGTTGCCACCTCCTCATTCGTAATCCCCTAAAGCAAACAAAAACCCTCTTGTCATGAAGAGACAAGAGGGCAGAATAAATCTGTACACATACGGATCGATACAAAATCCGATGACATTTTCGCTGTCCTTCTTAGCCTCACGGGACTATAGTTAAAGGGTTTATTCAGTTCTTAATAACTATCGCACAAAAACATTCAAGTGTCAACCAATTATTCGTAAATGTTCGAGCAATTTCTCCATCTCCGTTGGGAGAGGAGCTTCAAACTCAACCCATTCTTTTGTTTTTGGGTGTTCAAAACCTAAAACAGCTGCATGTAAAGCTTGACCATCGATATCAAGTGTCTTTTTCGGACCGTATTTCGGATCACCAGCTAACGGATAACCGATATATTTCATATGAACCCGAATTTGATGAGTACGCCCCGTCTCAAGCTCACATTGAACATACGTATAATTTGTAAAACGATCCAACACTGTAAAATGGGTTACAGCTTCTCTGGAATTCTCATTCGTTACAGTCATACTTTGACGTTCCTTTTTGTCACGGCCAATCGGGGCATCAATCGTTCCTGTTTGATGTGAAATAACACCGTGCACGATCGCTTGATACACTCTTTTAGTTGTTTTCGCCTTTAATTGACTAACTAATGATTCATGAGCTTGATCGTTTTTAGCGACCATTAATAGTCCAGATGTATCCTTATCAATTCGATGAACAATGCCCGGTCGAATGACACCATTAATCCCTGATAAATCCTTACAATGATACATTAAAGCATTTACAAGCGTCCCTGAATAATGCCCTGGTGCTGGATGTACGACCATTCCACGCGGTTTATTGACAACGATCACATCTTCATCTTCAAAGACAATATCTAAAGGTATGTTCTCTGCCTCTACTTCTAATACTTCTGGTTCCGGAACAGATACTTCCACCTGATCAAGATCAGAAACCTTATAATTGCTTTTGACAACATTCCCGTTCACTTTGACTCTTTTATCTTTAATCCATTGTTGAACCTGTGTACGTGACCAATCTTCTTGTTGACTCGTAATAAACTTATCAATTCGGTCTCCCGCAAGTTCACTTGTTACTTCAAATTTAAATACTTCCATTACTTTATCTCCTTCTTTGCCTTACGTTCATCTTGAAACATCTTAATAAATAAAAGGGCTACCCCAATACAAAGGGCTGAATCTGCGACATTAAAAATCGCAAAATTGTATCCAAATGGGTATGTATCAATAAAATCAACAACTTCTCCACGGAAAAGACGATCAATAAAATTCCCAATCGCTCCCCCTAAAATTAAAGCTAGTGAGGTACCGTAAAGTTTGCTATATCTTCCTTCTTTTTGCATGAAATAAACAATCGCAATCACAACACCAATCGTCACGATATAAAAGAACCACATTTGTCCTTCTAATATCCCAAAGGCCGCACCAGTATTCCGGTGTGAGGTAAAATATAGAAAGCCGTCGATAAGCGGGATTTTTTGACTGATTTCCATTTGGGTTGCTACAATCCATTTTGTTATTTGATCCAATATAATGATGAGGGCAGCAATAATATAATAAATCACATATATCCTCCGTTCTCTTCTTCATGCCATTCTTTAGCATTATAGCATAAAAAGAGGGGGAAGACCCCTCTAAACTAATTCTCATATTCATCAAAGTAATGGTCCATATGGACGTTTCGCTGAAATTGCACATTTTCTGCCCCACGATAACCATCGATGCCTGTTGATAAGAAGCCTTCTATTTCTTCTACATATCCAACTGACTCATCATCATCATCTAAAGAAGCATCTTCATAGGTCATCGAATTATCATTAAATCTTGCGACCGCTTGATAAGCATCTTCTGCATCAAATTCAGTTTCTTTAGAATTATGATCAAAATTATATCGTTCATATCGGCCATGTGCTTCCTCTTCAATCGGACGATAATTTTGAACATGAGATTCTGTTGCTGACACAACTATTTTTGCGGTCGGGTTTGCTTGTAATCGCTCAAATGGAATTTCCTGACCCGTTTTTTCACAAATTCCATACGTACCATTTTTTATTCGTTCAAGCGCATCAAGAACTTGGTGATACCGCTCGGCCGCATGCTCCTCAAGGGCAAAATCTTTCTCACGCTCATATAATTCAGTCGCTGTATCTGCGGGATGGTTATCATATTGTGAAAGCTCCCCTGTTGATGCAGACTCACTGTTATGCAATTCACTTTCCTTAAAATGCTTTAATTGCTGCTCAAATTCCTCTTTTTGTTGTAATAATTGTTGATGCAACTGTTTAAAATTTGAATTCAATATGAACACCTCCCCATAAGCATCTTTTTCAGATGCCTTTTTAGCTTTCCTCATATTCGTTTGAATAGCCAACGCAACATTTTACAATTCACCACAAAAAAACCGTCCCAAAAAGTACACTCCCCTTTGAGACGGTTCATTTAAAACTTATTCAACATCTACATAATGATTTTTAACCGTTTTTGCACATGATGTACATAACCCTGGATGATCAGCCTCTTCGCCAACAGTTGTGGAGACCGTCCAACAACGTTCACAAGTTTCACCTTCTGCCGCTGTTACAAAAACAGCTAAATCTTCAAATGGTACTGCTTTTTCTGAAGCTTCAGCAACACCATTAACCAGTTCTACTTTAGAAACGATAAATAGCTTTTCAAGCCCAGAAATACCATTTAGTAACTCATACTTCTCGCCACTAGCATAAATCGTTAGGGCAGCAGCTAAAGATTTACCAATTGTTTTTTCATTACGAGCTTGCTCTAGTGCTTTTAAGACATCACTACGAATGTCCATAAATTGATTCCATGTTGCTTTTAATTGCTCAACCTCTCCAAATGTGCGAGCTTCTGGCATATCGGTTAATTGTACGCTCTCCACATCGACATTCGGAATGTTTTCCCACACTTCATCTGCTGTATGCGGAAGAATCGGTGAAATTAATTTCGATAACTTCACAACCGTTTCATACATGACCGTTTGAATCGCACGACGGGCTGGATGATCACTATGCTCGATGTAAAGTGTATCTTTAGCTAAATCCATATAGAATGAACTTAATTCAATCGTACAGAAGTTGTGTAAAATATGATAAACACCAGAGAAATTATACTCCTCATAAGCGGTTTTCACTTTTTCAACCACTTCATTTAACTTTACAAGCATAAATAAGTTAACTCCATCAAGTTGTTCGTCTGCTACTTGATCCGTTGTCGGATTAAAGTCATGTAAATTCCCTAATAAGAAACGGAACGTGTTACGAATTTTACGGTACGATTCTGATACTTGCTTTAAAATTTCATCCGAGACACGTACATCAGCTTGATAATCAACAGAAGCTACCCACAAACGTAAAATATCGGCCCCTAACTGCTTCATGACATCATTAGGAATCACTGTGTTTCCGATTGATTTACTCATTTTACGACCTTGCCCATCTAAAGCGAATCCGTGACTTAAAATCGCTTTATATGGAGTTTTACCTGTCACCGCAACTCCTGTTGATAAAGAAGAATTAAACCAACCACGATATTGGTCAGAACCTTCTAAATACAAATCAGCAGGACGTTGTAATTCTTCCCTTTCCTCAAGAACAGCTTGATGAGAAGAGCCTGAGTCAAACCAAACATCCATAATATCCATCTCACGAGTAAACGTTCCGTTCGGACTATGCTCAGATGTAAATCCTTCTGGCAATAGTTGTTCCGTTTCCCACTCAAACCAAATATTTGAACCATGTTCTCTAAATAAAGCCGACACATGATCTATCGTTTCATCGGTAATGATTGGTTCCCCATTTTCGCCATAAAAGACTGGAATTGGCACCCCCCATGCTCGTTGACGAGAAATACACCAATCACCGCGATCACGAACCATATTGAATAAACGTGTTTCACCCCATTTTGGAATCCATTCCACTTCCTCAATCGCTTTTAATAATTCACTTCGGAAGTTTTCAATCGAAGCAAACCATTGTGCGGTCGCTCGGTAAATGACTGGTTTTTTCGTCCGCCAGTCATGGGCGTATGAGTGAGTAATAAACGAAAGCTTTAATAAGGCTCCAACTTCCTCTAATTTTTCACCGATAGGTTTATTCGCTGCATCATAGAATAACCCTTCAAAACCAGGAGCTTCATCTGTTAAATATCCTTTATCATCGACTGGACATAAAACATCTAATCCATATTTTTGACCAACAAGATAGTCATCCTCCCCGTGACCAGGTGCGGTATGAACACAGCCAGTACCAGCATCTAACGTAACATGCTCACCTAAAATCACAACAGATGTGCGCTCATAAATTGGATGTTGGGTTAAGACAAATTCTAACTCTGAGCCTTTGACTGTTTTTAATACTTCATGAGTTGCCCAGTCTAGTTCTTTTACTAATGTTTCAAGTAAACCCGAAGCTACTACATATTTATTATTTTCCACCAACACTACACTGTACTCTAAGTCAGGGTGAACACTAATCGCTAAGTTTGCCGGAATCGTCCAAGGTGTTGTTGTCCAAATAATAAATTTCTCATCACCTTCAAGGGCCTTTTTGCCATCAACGACATCAAAGGCCACATAAATCGATGGCGAGCGTTTATCATGATATTCAATCTCTGCTTCCGCTAAGGCAGACTCAGAAGATGGGGACCAGTAAACAGGCTTTTTCCCTTTATAAATATAGCCTTTTTTCGCCATATCTCCGAATACTTTAATTTGTTGTGCTTCATAAGCTTTATCTAATGTAATGTATGGGTTCCACCAATCACCGCGAACACCTAAACGTAGAAATTGCTCACGCTGACGATCAACTTGTTTTAGTGCATATTCTTCACAAAGTTTACGGAAAGCAGCAACACTCATCTCTTTGCGTTTTACTTTTCCGCTTTTTGTTAAAGCTGTTTCAATTGGCAAACCATGCGTATCCCACCCCGGAACATAAGGGGCATGGAAACCAGACATTGATTTATAACGGACAATCATATCTTTCAAAATCTTATTTAACGCGTGCCCCATATGAATATCACCGTTTGCATATGGAGGACCATCATGCAAAATAAATAGAGGCTTACCCTTTGTACGCTCCTGTACTTTTTGATAAATATCTTCTGAGCTCCACTTCTCTTGACGTTTAGGCTCATTTTGTGGCAAATTTCCTCGCATTGGAAAATTTGTTTTTGGCATTAATAATGTTTTTTTATACTCAACCATGCCATATCCTCCTTTAAATTAACTTTCTTTTTTGGCAAACAAAAAAGTCCTCTAATCCCTAAAATAGGGACGAGAAGACTACCCGTGGTACCACCCTAATGAAAATAAAAAGAACTTATTTCCACTTGAACATTCGTAACGTGAATGAAACGCTACCTCTTACTATGTATCATTCAGAGATAAAACTAAAAGGTGATTTTCCACATAGTAACAATAATCGAGCTTGCACCGTCCTCGAATCGCTGTATATCATCGGTCTATGTTTACTTTCCTTCATTATCGTTTTTAAAGATGAAATTAGTGATATTATATGACAGCTTCACACAATTGGCAAGCCGCCCCTTATTGATTCGATGGCTCTTCTTCCTCTTGAACCGTAAATTGGTCCCAATCATCTGTTTGTAACATTTCTAATTGAGCTTCTATGAGCATTTTAAAACGCATTTTATACACAGATGCTTGTTTTTTAATTTCTTCCATTTCAATCATGACTTTACGGGACTTATTAAGTGCATCATTAATAATACGATCGGCATTTTTTTCAGCCTCTTTGACGATAAGCTGAGCTTCTTTTTGTGCATTTCTTCTTACTTCCTCTGCCGACTCTTGAGCAACTAAAATTGATTTATTCAGGGTTTCTTCAATGTTTTTAAAGTGCTCTAACTTTTCATCTAATTCATTAACACGTGCAAATAAGTCCTTTTTTTCTGTAATAATCGCTTCATAATCTTTTATAATCTGATCAAGAAATTCATTTACCTCATCTTCATCATAACCACGAAAAGCTCGTGTAAATTCCTTATTATGAATGTCTAATGGCGTTAAAGGCAAAATCGACACCTCCGTCTATCAAGTAGAAATAATTAGTCTCAACATATATCATTCGACAACTTCTCACAAAACCCTTTTTAAAAATAACAATCAGCGAAACAAACGAAAAGAGACATTAACCCTTTAATCGATATTGAATTTTCCATTTATCTTTTTTTGTTTTGCCGTCTAGTGATACAAGTTGGCTTCTTCCAAAACCTCTGACTGAAAAATGGTCCGTTGCTTTTACTTGAAAGGAGCCATTCTCAACTACCTTCCAATTCACTTTTACATAACCTTTTGCTAAATATGGTTCAATTTTCGAGCGTGATACTCGGTAAATTTCAGCTAAAACCGCATCCAATCGTAAAGAAGAGATGGTGCCAGAACGTTCATTCCAACTGTCAACGAGTTCTAACTGAGCTGAAAAAGGCAATCGCTTCAATTGAACCGTTGCTTTTCCGATTGAGGTTAAATTGACCTCAACATAGGATGCTACTTCTTTTGCCAATATAACTTGAATGTCCGTTCCATTAATAATAATATCTCCAAATTTCTCGCGCTTCAATCCGATTGACATAAGAGCCCCTAAAATATCACGGTGTGTAAGCGTCACAAACTTACTCGGATATTCAATGGAATAAAGGAAGCAGGCAAATGTTTCTTCATCTGCCACTATGTATGAAGGAGCTAAATGGGCTCTCTGACGCTCGATATCACCACGTCCACCAAAAAAAGAGAGCTGGACATCCTCATCAATACCGACAACCGTTTTTAAAATTTCTTGCTCACGTGGATCTAAAAAGTCTGTTAAACGCTCTTTATAATAATCCTTAACCTCTTCTTTCCATGTCAAAGCTTGGTCAACAAGGGAGCGTTCATCTTCTCTAAAATGCTGATAAATTGAAATGACCGTTCACTCCATTCTCCTTAACCACCGAAGAGGACTTGCACACCTGTAGCCGCAAGACGTAAAACAATAATCGCGACGATTGGTGAAATATCGATCATACCAAGTGGAGGTATAATCCGTCTAAATGGCTCTAAATAGGGCTCCACCAGACTTCCTATAAGTTGTCCAAAGGATGATTCGCGGGCATTAGGGAACCAAGACATAAAAATATACACGATGACTAAAAAAGAATACATCACCATTAATTGTGCGATTAGTGCACCTATTGTTTGTAACACAACTTTCACCACCTTTATTTAAACACAACACTTAATTACGAAAATGCTCCTGTACCATATCTGTAATCGTTCCAGAAACGTCAACATTATCTGGGGTACATAAGAAGATATTTCCGCCTAGCTTTTGAATGTCTCCACCAATAGCATACACTGTTCCGCTTAAAAAATCGACTATCCTCTTTGCTTGTTCATGTGAAATTCTTTGCAAATTAATAATAACCGCTTTTCGTGCTTTTAAATGATCAGCAATTTCTTGTGCTTCATCATATGTTCTTGGCTCAAACAATATAACTTTTGAGCTATTTTTGACACTTTGTAAACTGACGACATTTTGTCCTTGCTGCTGTTTTGGACCGGATTGAAAATGAGTTGATTGCGTAGATTGAGAGTGGCCCTTAGACCTTCTCGCTTTCGGCTCTTCCTCATATCTTTGTTCAGGTTCATCAACAAATTCTTCAAATTCCTGTACATCATCTTCCAGTTCAAAAAAACGTTTAAATTTTGTTTTCATCCCCATCTCCTAAACCTCCGATATCGAGAAACTCGTTTTTAAAATTCTTTACCGACCAATGCGGTTCCTAATCGGATAAATGTTGCCCCTTCTTCAATTGCCACCCGATAATCATTGGACATTCCCATTGATAATTCAAGACATGGAGCATGTGTTAATTGCTTAGCCGCAACTACTTCCTGCAGTTCACGCAATCCACGAAAAATTGGTCTTGTTAATTCTGGATCATCATAAAAAGGAGCCATTGTCATTAAACCAACCACTTCAATTGCTGGAAATTCTCCTAACTGTTCAATAAAAGGAAGAACTTCCTCTTTTGATAAACCAGATTTGGATTCCTCATTTGAAATATTTACTTGAACAAAACAACGAATGATTTGTCCAGGTTTGGCCCGCTTGTCCAACTCCTCAGCTAAAGAAAGTCTGTCAAGTGAATGGAAATAATCAAATTTATCAATGACCTTTTTTACTTTTTTGATTGCAAAGAACCAATAAAATGCCATGTACCTTGATTACCAAGAGCTTCCCACTTTTCGAGTCCACCTTCAGCACGGTTTTCACCGATATGCCCGACCCCTGCTTCTAATGCTTTTTGAGTCGTTTCTTCACTAACATACTTCGTGACAGCGATCACGTTAATCCTTTTCGGATCCCTTGACACGGAATGACAAATGTCTTCTATTTCAGCTAATAATGCCTCATATTTTTCTTTCACGGTCATTTGATTCCCTCACTTACTCTTTCTACCGATAAAACTCATCAACCGTCCTGTTTTTCCTTTGTCACGACGATGTGAGAAAAAAAGAGCCTCATCGTTTAATGTACAATAGGATGATACTAAAATTTGCTCTTTTTTTAATCCTTTATCGATTAAATTCAAATAATTTAACAAACGTAAATCTAGCTGATAATGTTCTTTATCGGTTTGAATCGTTACTTCTTCCATTCTTTTTTTTCCAAATTGCTCCGTTATTTTTTCAATAACAGAGGAATCCACTTCATAAGCGGCTTGGCTAATACATGGCCCAATCGCGACACGAATATCAGCTAAAGGTACTTCTTCATCCCCTACCCAATGTTGGATCATCTTTTCTCCTATACCCAAAACCGTGCCCTTCCAACCAGCATGAGCCAAGCCTACTAATTGATTTTTTTCTGACCAGAAATAAAGCGGCACACAGTCAGCATAGAGGCTCGTTAAAAGGACATCAGCATCTGCTGTATATAATCCATCAGTATCTTTAAGGGCCGAGTCAAATGATAATGCCCCTTTTGAGCAATCTTCTTTTGTAACCTTCTCAATTTTTGCCTCATGCACCTGCTTAGAGCCAATCCAAAACTCAGTTGGAAAATCAAGTTTTTCGGCAACGATTTCACGATTGTTTATAACGTTTTCTTCTTTATCTGGAACATGAAACCCCATATTTAAGGAGTGGAAATGCTCTGGACTCACACCACCATTTTTTGTCGTAAATCCTGCGATTAAATGGAAATCTGATTGAGTGTGTGGCTCGATCAGAAGTAGCTGTTCGTTTTTTTGAATAAATGGTTCGGTCAAATCATTTCCTCTCCTTCTCGTTCCAATCTCAAGAGTCTTGTAAATTATTATTTGTTTCTAGTTTATCATAAGTCACAGCTATCAATAAACGACTTTCTTCCCTATTTACCGCCTTTTTACTTGTGAATTACGAAATGAAGTATCCGAAAATGCCTTAATTGATTCAGGTACTTCCACAATGATAACATCTGACCCAATTTTAATAATATTATCCCAAGGTATAATGACTTCTGCATCCGCCTTTCCTAATAGCCCCATCACCTTATTTGTCCCATTTATAACCATTGCTTCAATTTTTCCCGTTGATAAATTAATATCCAAATCCGTCAAATGTCCAAGTCGTCTCCCATTTTCCATATTGACGATGTCCTTAGATTGTAAATCTGATATTTTCATCATATTCTACACATCCTTTTTAATGTCATGCTCATGTATATGCAGGATGTACCCAAAATATATATAAGGTAAACAGGAGCTTTGTTTTTTTAGTGAATCTCTTTGTTAACCACTAATTTTCCGCGTCAAAAAAAGAGACCGCAATCGGGTCCCTTTAACTTTGAGCATGTTTATTCATTTGTTGGATAGCGGCTTTTTCAAGGCGGGAAACTTGTGCTTGTGAAATGCCAATTTCTTCGGCAACTTCCATTTGAGTTTTGCCTTGATAAAAACGCATATTTAAAATCATTTTTTCACGATCATTCAAGCGAACCATGGCTTCTTTTAATGCAATTTCTTCCACCCAATTGATATCTTTGTTTCGATCGTCACTTATTTGATCCATCACAAAAATTGGATCGCCCCCATCATTATATATCGGTTCAAATAACGAAACTGGGTCTTGAATAGCATCTAATGCAAAAACGACATCTTCTTTCGGTACTTCAAGAATTTTTGCTATTTCTTGTACGGTTGGTTCTTTTTCTCGTTTCTTCTCAGCCATTAATTGATCGCGAACTTGAAGAGCTTTATACGCGATATCACGTAATGAGCGTGATACTCGTATCGGATTATTATCTCGCAAATATCGACGAATCTCACCGATAATCATTGGTACAGCATAAGTTGAGAATTTAACATTTTGACCTAAATCAAAATTGTCAATTGATTTCATTAAGCCAATACAACCGACTTGAAAAAGGTCGTCAACAAATTCACCACGATTATTAAAACGTTGAATGACACTTAAGACTAACCTTAAATTACCATTCACTAGCTTTTCACGTGCGCTTAACTCTCCACTTTGTAGCTGGACAAATAATTCTCGCATTTCTGTGTTTTTTAATACTGGTAACTTAGATGTATCTACACCGCATATTTCAACTTTATTTCGTGTCAATTCTTTCCCTCCTGACCCGGGAGATGATGTCAAAATAAGTATCTCCTCCGCAGGAAAAAATATGCACAGCCCATTTCCATTTTTAATCAAAAATAGAAACAAACTGTGCTATGACAATAAATAAAAAAGGAATTATTTTTTCATGAACGATTAAACCATTTTATTAAATTCTTTTTGTAATCTTTTAATAATTCTTTTTTCTAAGCGTGAAATATAGGACTGTGAAATTCCAAGCATGTCAGCAACATCTTTTTGTGTCTTCTCTTCATCACCTGCTAACCCAAATCGAAGTTCCATAATTTGTTTTTCGCGTTCATTTAACGTGTGCAAGGCTTTTACTAGTAGCTTGCGATCCACTTTATCTTCAATACCTTTTGTGATAATGTCATCCTCGGTCCCTAACACATCTGATAATAAAAGCTCGTTGCCGTCCCAATCAATATTAAGTGGTTCATCAAAGGAGACTTCTGAACGCGTTTTATTATTTCTTCTTAAATACATTAAAATCTCATTTTCAATACAACGTGAAGCATAAGTGGCTAATTTAATTTTTTTCTCAGGGTTAAATGTATTAACCGCCTTAATTAATCCTATCGTGCCGATGCTGATGAGATCCTCGATATTAATGCCGGTATTTTCAAATTTTCTCGCAATGTAAACGACAAGTCGCAAATTTCGTTCAATCAAAACAGAGCGAACTGCCTTATCACCACTAGGAAGCTTTTTTAAGAGGTGTGCCTCTTCCTCCTTTGATAACGGTGGCGGCAAAGCCTCACTGCCTCCTATGTAATATATTTCATCCGACTTCATTCCAAGGCGGTGCATAATCCGATACCATAAGAGCGTAAATTTTAATTTTATCTTTTTCATCGTTTTCCTCCTTATTTATAAAGCGAAGTCCGTTTGCTCAGAAGCGAGAAATTTAAGGATCAACGCTAAGTTCGCGCCATCCTGCCGCAACGCCTTGTACCCACGTCCTGTGGGCAAGAACAGCTGATGAAGACGCTTTTTGTCTTCACTCAGATGGGCGATTTTTCTCGAGCTTCTAACGGACGGAGCTAGATTGA
>NZ_ALPT02000023.1 GCF_000292245.2 Alkalihalobacillus alcalophilus ATCC 27647 = CGMCC 1.3604
TCATGTGATTCCTTTGATTATCCGGTATTAGCACCGATTTCTCGATGTTATCCCAGTCTACAGGGCAGGTTGCCCACGTGTTACTCACCCGTCCGCCGCTAACCTCTGGGAGCAAGCTCCCTTTGGTCCGCTCGACTTGCATGTATTAGGCACGCCGCCAGCGTTCGTCCTGAGCCAGGATCAAACTCTCCGTTAAAGGATAAGCTGATTCGCTCATTTTGCTGGCTTGCTTCAGTTTTCACTGAAGTTCCAATTTGCATTGATTTCTCAATGACTAACATTGACGAGATACCTTGTATCTCTTTAATTCGCTTGGCTTTTGTTCAGTTTTCAAAGAACTCGTTTCGCTCTTTAGCGACTTTATCATCTTAACAAATTTGATGTTTTGTGTCAACCACTTTTTTTCAAATGTTTTTTTGATGATGACGCGTTGTTTCAGCGACAAGTAATAATATATCACACAGAAATTAATTGATCAATACTTTTTTAAGAAAAATTTATATGATAGCGCAAATGGTTAATTCCATTTGCTTTAGTAGGCTTACACTCAACCCTCATAATCTTCTTTTCAACTAAAAAGTTAAGAAATAGCTCTAGATCGATTTTATAATCTTCGACCTCAGATAAAGCCATCAACTCAGAAATCGACCATTCTCTTTTCTCAAGTCTAATACAGTCTATAAAGTGTTGGCTACCTTCTATTGTTTTCGAATGAATCGCAAACTCTGTAGCCAAAACCATTAACTCAATTCTCTTTTCTAAAGTTTCTTCACTTTTTAATAACTCTTGATATAACTTATATGTTTCCGGCTCGATTTGCCTTACTTGTTCCCACACCGTTATTTCCGGATAAAATCCTTGACGAATAACCGCAAGCCTCGCTAAATGATGAAGAGCATGCATCATATTTGAATAAGCATCAAAGAAATGTCCTTGAGCAAATAGCGTTTTCCCCTCTTCAAACCGACGCAACATTTTTGTAAACTGAATAGTCATCTTTTTTGCACGATCGTCTAGAGGAAATGTTTCGATCCTTTCTTTCACATTCGCTAAAAACTCATTTCGATCGTAAACAATCTTTCCACTCACTAGCCAATCAACTAAACGGCGATTACTTCCAACAATAAGAGAATAATGCATCAGTTCTTTGTCTAATATATGTAATGCAACTGTTCTGTTATCAATAACATAGTGTTTAATATCCCATTGAATCGCTGTATCTTCCTTTATAATAAGAACAACAGCATTAAAACCGTCCGTTATTGACGTTTTTTCTCCCTCATTTTCTAATAACAAGATTGCACATGTATCTAGTTCGCTTGCACGGTCTTGATATAATTGCCTCAACATTGTATCTACCATTCCAACGACTCCCTTCCCCAAGTACCTTTACTTAAATATGAATAATCAAATATAGAGAAATAACGTCTTACTTTTTATTTCTACTTCTTTCTTGCAAAACCCTTTTTACAAAAAATATTCACAGGCAGTCAAATGTACACTATGCTATACTAATCGCAGGAGGGACAAATATGGCACTAAAATATACAAATAAAATTAATAAAATCCGCACATTTGCACTATCTTTAGTTTTTATCGGGATCTTAATTATGTATCTCGGCTTAATCTTTAAATCTACACCCGTAGTCATGACTATTTTAATGATGGTTGGCTTTTTAGCGATTATTGCTAGTACACTTGTTTATTTTTGGATTGGAATGCTTTCAACTAAAACAATTCAAGTTGTTTGTCCAAGTTGTGAGAAACCGACCAAAGTGTTAGGCCGCGTTGATGCATGCATGCACTGCAACCAACCGTTAACGATGGATAAAGAACTAGAAGGTAAAGAATTTAACGAGGATTATAATAAAAAATCGACACAGAGCTAACGGTCATGTAGCTCTGTTTCTTTTTACCCAAATGATAGCTAACTGAAAAGTCACACGTCAAAAGAAAGCACGACTACATTTAAAGTAGTCGCGCTAAGACGTTCATTCATTAATTCAAACTTAATGCTGGACTTTTTTAGAACATTCGGGGCATGAACCGTAAATCTCCATACGGTGATTATGAACTCTAAATCCAGTTACATGCTCTGCTAACGTTTCAACTTCATCTAGACCTGGATAATGAAAATCAACTATCTTTCCGCAATCTTGGCAAATTACATGATAATGGTCAGTTGTGACACAATCGAAACGGCTTGAAGAATCTCCATAAGTTAACTCTTTTACAATCCCAACTTCTTTAAAAACGCGTAAATTATTATAAACAGTCGCCACACTCATATTAGGGAAACGCCCTTCAAGTGCTTTATAAATTTCATCCGCCGTTGGATGCTTCATTGAATCATATAAATATTCCAAGATAGCATGACGCTGCGGTGTCATACGTACACGTGTGCTTTTAAGTGCTTCAATGGCATCTTGCAAGCGATGGTTTGACATCGTCATGCACCTCTCTTTCAATACAACAATTCTTATTTTATAATAAGTATAGTATAGAAGTGAGAGGGCTGTCAATTAGTCATTACAGCGATATTATTACAAACTGGCAGGATTCTCTTATCAATTAGCCAATCTTATATGAGAGTGCTTTTCAAATTATGGTGCAAAGCCTTATTTAATAAACGACTTGCCCTCCAAAAATAAAGCAACGTCCTTTACATCAATAAGAAATGAGGTATAGCGATGAATATGATTATTTTTTCTTTTTTGTTTACGTTTCTCTATGCTTAAGCAAGAACTTTGTAACGCTTCTTTTAACTCCGAGTGATCCTTTTCTTCAAGACCAATTAAAAAGGTTGTATTGCCCTTCCGAAGAAAACCTCCTGAACTCGCTAATTCCGTCATTCGATACCCTTTTTCTTTTAAGCTCTTTTCCACTTCATCAGCATAGAAGTCATCAATAATACAAATAAGCAGCTTCATTTTTTCGCCTCACTTCCCTCAAATGATGACCAATCTTTAGTACCCTTTATTTAAGTTTATTCGATTAATAAAGTTTTCGTGTTTCTCTTGGTTTATATATTTCTTTAGGTTCTCTCTAAAAATTTGAAATGCTCTGGGCTGATATGAAGAAGAGATTCCAGATAAATGAGGGGTCACCGTCACATTATTCATATCCCAAAATGGACTTTCATTTGCTAATGGCTCTTGCCAAAAGACATCTAGAACCGCATGCTCGATCGCCCCCTCGGTCATAATCTTAATTAACGCATTCTCATCAACTGTATAACCTCTGCCAATATTAATAAATGTTGCACTACGTTTCATTTTACGAAAACGTTGTTCATTCATTATTTCCTTCGTTTCCTCTGTTGCTGGTAACACATTAACAACAAAATCAGCAACAGTTAAAATCTCTTCTACTCTTTCATTAGATACAACTTGATCGACATTTTCCACTTCCTGTCCAGAAGAGTTCATGCCTAAGACATTCATATTAAAAGCTTTGGCGAGCCTCGCTATCTCTTGACCAATAGCACCCACCCCTAGAATTGATATCGTCTTACCATTTAATTCAATCATCGGGACAGAGCGATTCCAATCGTGAGCTTGCTCCTGCTCAATTAAAGTTTTAGTTTTTCTCGCAACTTGAAGCATCATTCCAATCGTATACTCTGCCATTGGTTTAGCATGAATACCTCGACAATTCGTTACTAAAATACCCTTTTTCTTCAAGGCATCAAATGGTAGCTGCTCCAAGCCAGCTGAGATAACCATAACCCATTTTAATTTATTCGCAGTTTGAATATGTTTTTCCTCTAAATCTTCACCATATGTGATCAAAATTTCTGCCGTTCTTAATTCGTCTTCCGCTTCGGCCATATTATTATAGAAAGAAAAATAGGCTTCTGGAAATACTGTTTCTAAGTCTTTTTGAATATTAGTTGCTATTTGGGCTGATGAAATTATTTTCATATCCTAGCCTCCGTTACTTTGAATCGCATCCACCTATTAGCTAAGCTCGGCAGCTATATAATCAAACACTTCTTTTACATGGTCGGCCACTTTTACTTTTCTCCACTCTTTTGCTAATTTTCCTTCTTTATCAATCACAAAAGTAGAACGCACAATTCCCATATACTCTTTCCCGAAGTTCTTTTTCAATTTCCATACATCAAAGAGCTCTGATACTTGATGCTCTTCATCAGATAATAGTAAAAATGGTAAGTTATATTTCTCAATAAATTTCTCATGTCTAGCAACTGGGTCTGGACTTACCCCTAAGATCACCGCATCATGCTTTTCTAATTCCTCACTATAATCTCTAAAATCACAAGCCTGTGTTGTACAACCTGGTGTCATATCTTTAGGATAAAAATAAAGAATAATATTTTTACCTTCATAATCTTTTAATGAGACACTCTCGCCATTATTTGCTGGTAATGTAAATGCTGGTACTTTTTCTCCTACTGCGATAGCCATTTAAAACCACCCTTTCAAAATTTATATCTTCTAGCGTATCTGAACTTTCTTCTAAAAACAACTTATCCGATTTCTATCAAAAAAGTATTAACTCTCTATTTATTACTATTTTAAAAAGGAGATGAGTCCACTGCAAGCCTTATCTAATGAGTTATTAATTCAAAGTTACTTTCAGGCAAAAAATTTACGTCTAAATGAACAATTTATCCAACTTTTATTAGAGGAAATTAAAAGAAGAGAGCTCCATTTGAGCGAGATAAAAAAAGATGAATAATCCCAAGAGAATTTAAGCAAATTCTAACGGATAATAGACTCCCCTAGTCAAATGTCTACAGTTGCTCTATCATAAATAATATGATTGAATAACGATCAAAATAATTTTATGAATCAGCTTTTATTTGGAGGTAATTATGAATTTCTCAAAATCAGAAGAATTACATAAGGAATCATTAGCACATATCGTTGGTGGGGTGAATAGTCCCTCACGCTCTTTTAAAGCAGTCGGTGGTGGTTCACCGGTTTATATGGAACGAGGGCAAGGGGCTTACTTTTGGGATGTTGATGGCAACCAATACATCGATTATTTAGCAGCTTACGGGCCAATCATTACAGGACATGCCCACCCCCATATTACAAAAGCGATTCAAACCGCCGCTGAAAAAGGAATACTATACGGCACTCCAACAGGTCTTGAAATCACTTTTGCAAAAATGTTAAAAGAAGCGATCCCATCTCTTGAAAAGGTTCGTTTTGTCAACTCAGGAACCGAAGCTGTCATGACAACGATTCGTGTTGCTAGGGCTTATACAGGACGAGACAAAATCATTAAATTTGCAGGTTGTTATCATGGCCACTCTGACTTAGTCCTTGTTGCAGCTGGCTCCGGCCCTTCCACTCTCGGTACACCTGATTCAGCAGGTGTGACTAAAAGCACGGCTGAAGAAGTCATTACTGTTCCATTTAATGATATCAGTGCCTATAAAGAAGCTCTTGATAAATGGGGCGACCAAGTAGCCGCTGTCTTAGTAGAACCGATAGTGGGCAACTTCGGAATTGTCGAACCGAAAGAAGGCTTTTTACAAGCTGTAAATGATTTAACCCACGAAGCAGGTGCTTTAGTCATTTACGATGAAGTCATTACGGCTTTTCGTTTTATGTATGGTGGAGCTCAAAATTATTTAGGCATTGAACCAGATATGACAGCATTAGGTAAAATTATTGGCGGTGGCCTGCCAATTGGAGCATACGGCGGGCGCATCGATATTATGGAAAAAGTCGCTCCGCTCGGTCCTGCCTATCAAGCCGGAACGATGGCTGGTAACCCCGCTTCCATGAGTGCTGGAATTGCTTGTCTAGAAGTGCTTAAACAAGATGGCGTCTACGAACAGTTGGATTTATTAGGGCAAAAGCTTGAAGAAGGCATTCGCCAACTAGCAAGAAAACATCATATTCCTATGAGCTTAAATCGTTTAAAAGGAGCCCTAACACTGTATTTCACTACGACAACTGTCACCAATTACGAAGAAGCGGAAGCCTCTAATGGCGATTTATTTGCGATTTTCTTCAAAGAAATGCTTAAACAAGGCATTAATTTAGCTCCATCTAAATATGAGGCCTGGTTCCTGACAACAGAGCATACGAAGGAAGATATCGAAGCTACATTAAAAGCTGTAGATGAGGCTTTTGCCGTTGTATCTTTACACGTTTAATACTAATAGACTTAAAAGCAATTAACTGCTGCTTTTAAGTCTTTTTATTTGGTTCATTTCTCCCTCTAATTTATAACTATTCACACACTTCATTTCGCAAAAAACATCGAAGAATTGAGAGCTATGCTTCTAATTACAGGATGCTTTCCACAACTCCTTTGCATATATCACATCTGTTATGTATACAGACTTTTCTTTTAATCAATTGTCCTATTTATTAAAAACCGTTCATATAATTTTAAAACTTTCGCCTCAACCAGCTTTTTCATAAACTATAATAATTACACATAATCTTTTTCAAGAAATCACTTGCTTCTTCTCTCTAATCACGGTATAGTACGTTCGGTACTGATGTAAACTAATAGGAAGAAAACTATTTTTCAAAAGAATTTTACGATTAGTACTTATGATTACATGACGTTCTCTCTAATAGTGAGATGAACGGATATCAGAAAGGACATCTTATTAAAATGAAACTTGGTGCTCGTATTTTTAAAACGGGTCTTGCTGTTACATTAGCTATGTATGCAGCTTTATGGTTAGGTTCTGATTCTGCAACATTTGCTGCAATTGCTGCTGCTTTTGCGATTCAACCTTCCATTCATCGAACTTTCCAAACAATTTTAGATCAAATTCAAGCAAATCTAATTGGAGCGATTTTAGCGGTCATTTTTGTGCTCACATTTGGTCATGATCCATTCGTGGTTGGTGTTGTTGTTATTTTAGCTATCGCTATTATTTCTAAATTAAAACTGGAGCCTTCAACGATTCCGCTTGCGATTGTAACGATCATTATTATTATGGAAAGCCCTACGACGAATTTCGTCGAATTTGCAACAGATCGATTTCTACTCATTATGCTTGGTGTGTTTACAGCCTTTATTGTCAATCTTTTCTTTATCCCACCAAGATATGAAACAAAATTTTATCAATTAATGTTAAATGAAACAGACAATGTGATTCAATGGATCATGTTATTGTTAAGACAAGATGCCGATCCTCGTTCATTAAAAGATGACCTTGAACGATTAGATGGGCAAGTGAAAAAATTAGACAATCTTTATAGTTTATATAAAGAGGAACGAAATTATTTCTTAAAAAACAAGTATAGTAAAGCACGAAAATTAGTGCTCTTTAGGCAAATGCTCATTACAATAAAAAAATCAATTTTTGTTCTAAAAAACTTTGAAAGACGCTCTGATGATATTAAACAACTACCAGAGCCAATTCAACAACAATTTGAACAACAACTTGATTTATTAACGAATTTCCATAATCGAATTCTGTTACGCTATGTTGGAAAAGTGACTTCCTCCCCTTCTCAAGAAACATTAGAGGATCTAGATATAGGGAAGGCATCTTTAGCCCAAGCTTTTATTACCTACTATAATCAAGAGGAAATTGAAGAACAAACATGGATGCATACTTTTCCCGCGATTTCACAAATTATCGAATATCAAGAAGAGTTGGTCCATTTAGACCATTTAGTTAACAGCTTCTTTAAATATCATACCGAGGAAAGTACACTTGATATTAATCCCGAAGAATAACACTTCTTTAATAAAGCACTATACACGATAAGCAAAAAGAGCTGTCCCACAAAGTCCAAATTGACTTTACCGGAACAGCTCTTTTTATCGTTCTAATTCAAGATAGAGGAATCCAATCCCCTATATACAAATTTATTGAAATTGCTGGACTTCAAACAAACGTTTATAGCTACTGTTTTTGTCATTCATTAACTGATCATGGGTTCCAACCTCTTTAATTTCCCCGTTTTCAACGAGTACAATTTTATCTGCATGGGTAATCGTTGATAAGCGATGGGCGACAATGAAGGTTGTCCTGTCTTTTGCAAGCTCTTCTAAAGCCTCTTGAATATAATGTTCACTTTCTAAATCAAGGGCAGAAGTCGCTTCATCAAAAATAAGCATTGGGGGATTTTTCAAAAAGACACGAGCAATGGCAACACGTTGCTTTTGACCACCTGAGAGCTTCACGCCTCTTTCCCCGACCTCAGTATCATACCCTTCAGGTAAATTCATAATAAATTCATGGGCGTTCGCCGCTTTAGCTGCTGCGATTACCTCAGCATCTGTTGCACCTGGATTCCCCATTAAAATATTTTCCTTTACAGACTCACTAAACAAAATATTATCCTGTAAAACCATGCCTATTTTATCACGTAAACTTCTCACTTGATAATGGCGAATGTCGGTCCCATCAAGTAAAATCGCTCCTGAGGTCACATCATAAAAGCGCGGAATTAAGCTTATCAAAGTACTTTTACCTCCACCACTCATTCCAACAAAGGCAACCGTTTCCCCACTTTTGATCGTTAAATTTAAATTTTTCAAGGCGGGCGTATTTTCTTCATTATAATAAAAGCTCACATTTGAAAATTCGATCTTCCCATCCGTATGTTTTAATTCCTTTGAACCAGGCTTGTCGGTAATATCATATTCTTCATCAATAAATTCAAACACTCGGTCCATCGAGGCGATTGATTGAGTTAAAACTGTTGATGAATTTACAAGACGACGTAAAGGTCCATATAACCTTTCCATATATAAAACAAATGCTGTCATAACCCCTACTTCAATCACACCATTTAAAGCAAAATAACCTGCAACGATAATGACAAGTAATGGGGCAATATCGGTTATCGTGTTCACAACAGCAAACGTTTTCGCATTCCACCTCGTATGATCGAGGGCCTTTGCTAAAAAGTGATCATTCCGTTTAGCAAACTGCTTTTGCTCATGATCTTCTAAAGCAAAACTTCTAATAACACTCATTCCTTGAACACGTTCATGCAAATGTCCTTGTACTTCGGCTAACGCTTGCGAGCGCACACGGGTAATATTTCGTAGTCTGGCATAAAAATATTTAACCGAAAATCCATAAAGCGGAAACATTGAAATGGCCACAAGCGTCAACCAAACATTCATATTTAACATAATAATAATCGCAATAATGATCGTAAATAAGTCAAGCCAGATGTTCATTAACCCTGTAATCACAAAATTCTTTGTTTGTTCCACATCATGGATAACGCGAGAAATAATCTCCCCTACTTTACGATTGGAATAAAAGCGAAGGCTTAATTTCTGGATATGACTAAAGAGCTGATCACGAATATCATATAATATTTTACTACCTATCCATTGAGCAAAGTATTGACGATAGTACTCTATTGGTGGGCGTAATACTACAAAAATAAATAACATAATAGCCATAATCTTAAATAACATTGATTGCTTCTCTTCTACTGATAAACCGTCCACTAAAATAATATCATCAATAATATAAGCAACGACTAAAGGCAATAATAATGGAATTCCAAACTTTAAGATGCCAATTAATATCGTGATAATAATTTGTTTTGTATATGGTTTTACAAACGCCATATAGCGTCTAATACTTCCCAAATCTACACTCCTCCCTTTCAAGTCTTATTATGAACGAAAAACTTTTGAATCACTCAAATTTTGCTCAGAGCTTTTTTATTCAGCATTTTCCGCCTTATTCATGTGCAGAATAGAGATGTCCTTAAAACATCCTTTTCGTAAAACCTCCCAAAAACATCGAAAAAAGCCCGAACCTCAGGCTTTTTCTGGAATACATTGCTATCAACTTATCGATATTGTAAAAAGCGCTCATACCAATTTTCAATAAATTGTGGGGCGAAAGGGCCCTTACGTTGATGAATCCAAGATACCAATGTGTCGACACTTCGTTGCAAAATCGCGTCTAACTCAGGTGGATAATTCATTTGTTTTTGATGGAGCTCGTACTCATCTTCATCCAATAACTTGAATGTCATATCTGGAGCGACTTTAATGTCAAGGTCATAATCAATATATTTTAATGCTTCCTCGTCCCAAGTAAACGGAGTTCCGATGTTACAATAATAATGGATGCCATCAGCTCTGAGCATAGCTATCGTATTAAACCATTGCTCAGAATCAAAATAACATATGGCAGGTTCCCTTGTTCTCCAATTACGTCCATCTGATTCTCTTACTAGGATTCGATCATTTCCTCCAATCACAACCTTTGACGTCCCTTTTAATATGATGGTATCTTCCCAAATCCGATGAAGAGATCCATTATGTTTATAACTATGGATCTGAATACTACTACCCACTTTGGGAAAGTTCATTTGTTACTCCTTTCTGTGTAACTTTTCACTGGACGTCCATACATAGAGCTTTTCAATCTAGTTGCTTGTACGAATCAAGCTCCTAAATGTGAGCCAACTCTCATGTACTTATCTACACTTCAATCAATCTTAATTTGTCTATTCTGTTCTATTATACCGCTTTCTAACCTCTTTTGAAACGGTAAGTACCCGATAGCAGAAAAAAAGGCCTTCTTTTGTTTTGGTATCAACAACGAAGGTCCCCTCAATCATACGATTATTTAATTTGGATAACTAATTAACAACTTGAGCAAGGCGAGGCATCGTAGCCACATTTTTCTCCGCTTCTTTTTCCTCTTTAATTAAGCTATATGTTAAACAAATTGGTTTATTTGTCTTTGGATCACGCCCGATCACCGCATCAATGTTAAAGACCTTTTCAAGTACTGGTTGAGTGATTACTTCCTCACAGTTACCCGATTTAACAATTTCACCGTCTTTTAAAGCGACAATATGATCAGCAAAGCGAGCCGCTTGGTTTAGGTCATGTAACACCATCACAATGGTACGCCCTTGTTCTTGATTTAATTTTTGTAAGAGTTCTAACACTTCTAATTGGTGAGCCATGTCTAAATAAGTCGTTGGTTCGTCTAAGAAAATAATTTCTGTTTCTTGGGCAAGAGCCATCGCAATCCAAACACGCTGTCTCTGTCCTCCGGAGAGAGCATCGACAGTCCGATATTTAAATGTTTGTAACCCAGTCACTTCAAGAGCCCAATCAATCATTTCTAGATCTTTTTTATTTAATCGACCATACCCTTTTTGATGAGGATAACGACCATAAGAAACAAGTTCACTAACTGTTAAGCCACTTGCACTCTCTTGTGTTTGCGGCAAAATCGCCATTTTTTGAGCCAAATGTTTTGTGTTCTCTTTGACAATTTCTTTTCCATCTAAAACAACCGTACCCGTCTGATACGAGATAATTCTTGTCATCGCTTTTAATAACGTTGATTTCCCACAGCCGTTCGCTCCGATGATGGTCGTAATTTTATGATCCGGTATTTCAATTGACATATCCTTAATAATCGCTTTATCACTATAGGCTATATGTAAATTTTCCGTATATAGACGTGTCATCTTCATCACCCTCTAACTCATTGTATTATTATCGTAAAAATATATTAATTCGATTTGTTTATTAATTTTCAAATGGATTGATAACATCTATATAATACTAAGCACAAGTTGACTATAATGCGATTGAGAATCGTTGTCAATAGTAATTGCCAAATATACATATTCGGTGTATGATGGTGATAATGATTATCAATATAGACTAGGTTTTGGAAGGAGTGAGTCTTTTGCACTCAATAGACTTATTTGATGTAACAATTATTGGGGCTGGACCTGCTGGATTATATTCTGCTTTTTATAGTGGCTTACGAGAAATGAAAACAAAAATAATTGAATATCAACCACGTTTAGGTGGAAAAGTTCATGTTTATCCAGAGAAAATGATTTGGGATGTCGGTGGATTAACTCCTACTCCTGGAGCAAAATTGATTGAACAAATTGTGCAACAAGGACTAACTTTTAATCCAGAAGTTGTTCTCAATGAAAAAGTGACTTCCATTTCTCGTGATCTTGATGAAGGTTATTTTATTTTAACAAGTGCAACAGGCAATATTCATTATTCTAAAACCATTATCGTAGCTGTTGGTGGCGGAATCCTTTCTCCCTCTAAAATTGAAATTGATGGAGCGGAAAGATTTGAAATTACGAATCTAAATTACACGGTCAAATCTTTACAGCATTTTAAAAATAAAGTCGTAATGATCTCAGGTGGCGGAAACTCGGCGATTGACTGGGCAAACGAACTTGAACCAATTGCCAAAAAAGTTTATCTAACTTATCGGAAAGAAGCCCTTACTGGTCATGAAGCACAAGTAACTCAACTTTCAAATAGTGGTTGTGAATGCCACTTTAACAGCTATATTACAAAATTTATTCCAAATGAAACTCACGATAGAATTAGTAGCGTTGAGCTCATGAACCACCGGACGAAATCAACTTCATACATTGATGTTGATGAAGTAATCATTAACCACGGCTATGAACGAGATAGTACGCTCTTACAAAAAAGTTCATTGCCAATCGAATTAGTTGAAGATTTTTATATTAAAGGTACATCACAGAGCGAATCGACTGTACCTGGTATATTTGCGGCTGGGGATATTTTATCCCACCCTGGCAAAGTTCATTTAATTGCTGGAGCTTTTCAAGATGCTGCAAACGCCGTCAATAAAGCCAAACAATATATTCAACCAGACGCTGCTCAAACCGCAATGGTTTCTTCCCATAATGAAATTTTTAAACAACGAAATAAAGAATTAATCAAACAATTTGTCAAATAAATAGCAAACGACCCAAAAGCACTTAAATGAGCTTTTGGGCTTTTTTTATTTACTTTTCAGGTAGTTTTAATGCGAGTTCGAGATTCGCTCCTTAAATTTGGATTGGTCGTTTCATTACTTATTCTGAATGATTCGCTCCCTAATTTTAAATTTGCGGTGGGTTCATTACCTATTCCTGACTATTCGAACCTTAATTTTGCTTTCGCCGTGGTTTCATTACCTATTCCTGATGATTCGCTCCCTAATTTTGAATTTGCGGTGGGTTCATTACCTATTCCTGACTATTCGAACCTTAATTTTGCTTTCGCCGTGCTTTCATTACCTATCCTGGATAATTCGCTCCCTAATTTTGAATTTGCCGTGGTTTCATTACCTATTCCTGACTATTCGCACATTAATTTAACATTCACGGTGGTTTCATTACCTATGCTAGTTTATTCATACCTTAGTTTCAATTTTCATTAGCGACAAAAAAGCCGGTACGAAGATTGAACTTCGCACTGACTTTTGGTTAGGTTTTTTACCTTTTTACTATTGTTGTTTTTTCTTTTGCTGGGATTGTGCGTTTTGTTGTCTTACTTGTTGTGCATCTGTTTCGCTAGCAAATTCTGTTTCATAGCTAGCGTTTTGTTGAGAAGCTTGATTTTGCTTCTTCACTTGTTGTGCATTTGTTTTTGATTGGTTCTGTTGATTTTGGTTTGCCATTTTTATCACCTCCACAAAAATTAAGATGTCCAGGAGGCGAGCATTCTATCCATAATAAATTCTCTAATTTTATGTTAAAAGGGAAATTCCTCCATCAACAATGAGTGTTTGGCCTCTAATCATTGACGCTTGATCAGAAACTAAAAACATAACTGCATTCGCTAAATCCTCTGGTTCCACTAAACGGCCAGCAGGTGTTCGACTTGCAGATGATGCTAAAAGTTCTTCACGATTAGGAAAATGGGTTAAGGCATCTGTATCAACCGCTCCTCCTGAAACCGCATTAACCACAATTCCTTTTTCTGCTAATTCAACCGCTAAATATCTCGTTAAAGCCTCAACTGCTGCTTTTGATACCCCTACAGTCGTATAATTTTCTAAATATCGAATCGAACCTAAAGAACTTAAACTGACAATTTTTCCACCACCTGATTTTTCCATACGTTTAGCGGCTTCCTGAGCACAAAATAATAATGCTTTACTGTTAATATTCATTGTCCAATCCCAATGATTCTCTTCCAACTCCATAAGTGGGCGCAAAACACCAGATGCAGCATTATTAATAAAAATGTCTAATCGATCAAAATGCTCGTCAATTTCTTCAAACATTTCCTTAATTTTCTCAGGTTTTCCAACATTCGCTTTGACAACTAATGTTTTTCGTCCTAATTGTTCAATTTCAGCTGCTGTTTCTAAAGCCGCATTTTTATTTCTAGCATAGTTAATGACAATATCATACCCTTGCTCTGCTAAACGTAGGGCAATTCTTTTTCCTATTCCTCTACTACTACCTGTAACAAGTGCTACTTTTTGTTCCATTACTTTTCCTCCTAAAATCTATATGTATCGCAACAAAGTTTATTAGTCATTCCTTGTTATTATATCGTATAGCTTGATGATAGAACAGGGAGACTAACTTTAAGTCATTTTCAATATAATAAAAAACAAAAAAAGGAGGCGAAGATGATGCATGACAGACGTGATATGACCGAGCTTTCAATGCTCCCCAAAAATGAGTGGACAAAACAAGAATTAGCTTACTTCCACTATAATTTACAACAGATGGTTCCTTATTTAAATGCAGAAGGAGCTACCATTCATAGGGAAATCATTGAAGAAATTGAAGCACGAGGTGGCCTGAATGAATAAACTATCCCTGGATTATAAAAGCGGGTAATTTTTTGCTATACGTACAAATGACAAATCAAATGAGCTAGTCACATGAGCTCTTTTGTCGTGACCTTATAATCTCCTCCTTTTTAGTAAGTACATTTCCTTTGTTTTTTTTGAATTTTTCCGTAAGATGGAGATATCTTGTTCAAAGGAGTGATCGCATGAAAGCATTAGTTTATGAACAATACGGTACGCCGGATGTGTTAAGAGTCAAAGAAATGCCTACACCAACAATTAAGGACAACCAAGTACTTATTGAAGTTCAAGCAAGTGGTATTAATCCAGTTGATACATATTTTCGAAAAGGGATTAGAGAAGTACCTAGTTTCCCACATATTCCACATTTTGATGTTGCTGGGACGATAATTGAAGTTGGAGGAAACGTTACTTCCCATAGCATAGGTGATCGCGTTTGGGCTTCAAATGCAAAAGGGGCTTCAGGTGAATACGTTGCACTTGATGCAGAACTCGCCTTTCCATTAACCGATTCGCTATCATTTGCCGACGGCGCCGCTTTATCGATGCCTTTTTTAACGGCTCATTTAGCTCTTTTCTTCCGAGGTCAGTTAAAAAGCGACGAAACGGTCCTTATATATGGTGGCTCTGGGGGCTGTTGGATATGCGGCGATTCAATTAGCAAAAGAAGCTGGTGCTACCGTCATTACCACAGCTAGTTCAACAGAAAAAGCACAAATAGCAAAAGCAGCCGGTGCCGACCATGTGATTTTATATAAAGAAACGACCATTACGAAGAAAGTGCTTGAATTAACGGATGGTGCTGGTGTACCACTCATTTTAGAAATGTCTTTAAGTGATAATATGGAAACGGACTTTGAAATCATTGAAAATGGTGGACGAATTATTACAATTGGCTCACCAAATGACAACACACCACCGTTACTTTGGAGACAACTAAATCAAAAAAATGCTGCTTTATTAGGGCTGCTCTTATTTACCGTCCCAAAAGAAGCTTATATTGCAGCAGGACAACAAATTAGTAAATTATTTCATGAGCAAAAATTACAAACCCACAATCATCAAGTTTTCACATTAGAAGACGCCGTAATGGCTCATCAAGCTGTGGAAGCAAAAGAAATAAATGGCCGTGCGATTTTAATTCATAAATAATTTAGCAATGGTTTAAAGATGTCTCTTAATATAGAGGCATCTTTTTTCGAAAATATCCTTCCTCATTTCTGATACATCCTTTTTTCGCGCCTGGTTATCCTAAAAATAGGAGCTAGGAAAGGAGAGAAATTGATGGAAAAACAAAAGTATTATATTAACTTAAATCCGATTAGTATGGATGACATTAGTCCAACAAAGATCGGCGATGGGCAGCTCATTGAATATGAAATTGAAGCAACCGAAACCGAAAAAAAAGATTTAGCTAATTTGCTTCATGAAGTCCAAAAACATGATTTAGAACTGAGTAATTTGTTTTCCTTTGAGCATTTTGACCAGAGCAAAACAGATATCGATCAAGAGGAATATCAAAAAGGCATGGATGATGTATATGAAGCTCTATATCGCTTAGGTACACCAGAAACAAAAAGAATTATTGAGGAAATTCATTTAAGAAATCGAGAGCATTAAGAACCTATTATCTAAAAGTTCATGACTATCATTAAAAGACAGGTGAGAGTCTATCTCATTTGTCTTTTTTTCGCACCCTAATCTGGTTCAGCACATATTTTCATTACCTATTACGCTTTTTTCGCACTCTAATCCGGCTCAACTCAGGCTTTCATTACTTATTACGCTTTTTTCGCACTCTAATCCTGTCAGCTCACAATTTTCATTACTTATTACGCTTTTTTCGCACTCTAATCCGGCTCAGCACAATTTTTCATTACCTATTCCCAATTTCTTGACCTCAAATTTTGACTTCATTCATAGGTTCGTTATCTCCTTCCCCTCCCACATTACACCTAAAAAAATGCCTTAAAGCGATAAATCAATTCGCTCTAAGACACTTCCATCATTTACATAGTTTTAGCACTTAAAAATTCGACTTGGATTGTCCACCATCAACATTTAACGTGGCTCCAACAACCCAGCTTGCTTTTTCAGAACTTAAAAACAAGACAACATTCGCAATTTCTTCGACAGTTCCAAATCGGCCTGCAGGAATTTCATTCTTAACAAATTGCTTCATTTTCTCAGGGTTCTCTTCCATTCTCTTTTTCCAGTTTCCGCTTGGATGTAAAATCGAACCTGGTGCAACACCATTAACTCGAATTCCGTCCTTTATCGCTTCATCCGCTAAGGCTTTTGTAAAACTAATCATCGCCGCTTTAGCAGCATTGTATGTAGCTTTCCCTCCTGATTCACGTCCAAAGATTGAAGAAATATTTATGATACTCCCCCAACCGTTTTCTTTCATTTTTGGCAGAACTAATTGACTAAAATGGACAGCCGAAAAATAGTTTAAATTAAAGGCTTCATAAAAAAGGGAAAGCTCCGTTTCAGCAATCGTTGAGCCATTACTACCACCAACATTATTAATCAAAATGTCAATTGAGCCAAACTTTTCTAAGGCTATCTCGACTACTTTTTCACGTTCTTGCTCCATTACTAAATCAGCTTTAATAAACTGAAAATATTCAGCTTTAAATTCCCTCATCCAATCGGCTTCATTTCTCGCTACAACCACTACTTTTGCTCCTTCAGCTAAATAAGCTAAGGCAACCGCTTGACCAATCCCTTTAGAACCCCCTGTAACTAAGACTGTTTTCCCCGCTAAGTTTAAGTCCATCATCATTCCTCCATTTTTAATTGTTGTTCAATGATTTTTTGGTGAGAAACAGGAAATGCATAATCTTCAATCTGCTGCTTTTGAACCCAGCGTTGACTAGTACTGAGCTCCAATTCAGCCGATAATACTTTCAACTCATAAACATGAATATGCCATTTTAAATGAGAAAAAACATGTTCTACCTCTTGAAGTGGTCCAAGACTTTCAAATCCATCTATTTTTAAAAAGTTACTTATTTCTTTTTCAATATTTACTTTCTCCTGTTCTAACTTTTCGGTTTCAAAGTTAACAAATTGCCATAAACGAGCAAGCAATCCTTTATCCGGTCTTTTTTCGATCAGAAACTCACCTAATTCATTTTTGATAACTAAGGCGATCATATTTTTCTGCTGTTGCTTTTTCTTTTTAGATTTAATTGGCAACTCTGTTTGAACTCCTTGTTCATACGCTCTACAATGTTCACGCACTGGACATAATAAGCATCCTGGTGAAGTCGGCGTACAGACAAGAGCCCCTAATTCCATTAACCCTTGATTAAAAAAGGACGCATTCTTTTTAGAAATTAATTCATACAAAATCGCTTCAAAGCGGGTTCTTGTTTTAGGTTTAGCAATGTCATCTTTAATTAATAAAACTCGTGATAAAACTCGCATGACATTCCCATCTACTGCTGGTTCTGGCAAGTCATAGGCAATGCTCAAAATCGCTCCAGCTGTATAAGGACCTACTCCTTTTAGTGCAGAAATTTCTTTACGATTGTTTGGAACGACTCCTTCATAATGCTCTACAACTTCCCTCACCGCTGATTGTAAATTACGAACCCTTGAATAATATCCAAGCCCTTCCCATGCTTTTAAAATTTTTCTTCATCTGCATTCGCTAGTGCTTCTGCAGTCGGAAACTCACGCATGAAATTTGTATAATAAGGAATTACTGTATCAACTCTTGTTTGCTGAAGCATTATTTCTGATACCCAAACACGGTAAGGATCTTTATTTTCGCGCCAAGGGAGTTCACGTTGATGTTCAACAAACCAACCAACTAAATCTTCTTGGAAACCTATAATACTAAACTTTTCTAAATCTGGATGACTCATAACACTACTCCTTACGTTCAAACGCCCAACAATGAATTTTTTTCTCTCCACCTTCAATCAAAGGAATCATCTTTCCAAAGATCGGTTCCGAAGTCGATTGTCGGATTTGTTTTATCTCTTCGTATTGACGATGTGTTTCCACTTTAAACATTTCTACATATAAATATGGTTGATCAGATGCAACAAACCAATTAATATCTGTCGCCCCAAGCACCTCTAATTGTTGTAAAATAGAGCTCATTAGTTTTTCATACTCTTCAATCATTTCTTGTTTCACTTTATATTCCATAAAGATTTGTAATTCTTTTGTCATGATTTTTCTCCTTGCCTTTTAAACTTTTCATTTTCGGGTATAAATAAAGAAGAACTATAAGTATTTAACTACTTTCCCAAGTGCTTAATTATAGAAATTCCGCTAAAGATTTGATATCATTGGAAAATCCTAAGCTCAAACTTTAAAAGGTGAGCTTTTATTCACCAAGGAGGAGGAATCCATAATGGATACTGGTACACATGTAGTAATGGGATTTGCTCTTGGTGGATTAGCGATGGTTGATCCAGTTGTAGCAAGTGATCCAGTGATGCAGAAGACCGTTCTGATTGCCACAATAATTGGTTCACAAGCACCTGATTTTGATACTGTGTTGAAGTTACGAAATAATGCCGTTTACCTTCGTAATCACCGAGGGATAACCCATTCCATCCCTGCCGTATTATTATGGCCTTTATTAATTACAGCTACCCTTGCCCTTTTTGTGCCAGGTATTGCTTGGGCAACCGTTTTATTATGGTCCTTTATCGCTGTGTTTCTACATGTATTTGTTGATATTTTTAATGCATATGGCACCCAAGCTCTACGCCCATTTTCAAAAAGATGGGTCGCACTTGGCGTCATTAATACGTTCGATCCTTATATCTTTTTTACCCACTTAGGTGCTCTGATGATGTGGTTACTCGGAAGCCCACCAGTAGCAACCTTTTTTGGACTATACGGTATCTTAATCCTTTATTACATTTGGCGATTTTACGAGAAAAACAAAGTCATTCAACATGCGAAACGTCTACACCCAACAGCGACACATATATTTGTTTCACCCTCCATGCGTTGGTATCAATGGCATCTCGTCATTCGCACGAAAGAGACATTATATGTGGCCGAATCCACTCATAATGAAATCAATTACTTTGAACAATATCCATTTGAGCCTATTCCAGACATGCCAATTATGAATGCAGCTAGAAAAGATGATAATTTACACGCTTTTTTATCCTTCTCTCCAACCTATCGATGGGAAGTAGAAAAGAATGATGACTATACAGAAGTTCGATTTATCGATTTACGATACCGCAGCAAAGGACATTACCCCTTTGTCGCCATCGTCCAACTAAACGAGCAACTTCAAATCATTAGTTCTTATACAGGCTGGGTCTATAATGAAAATACATTAAGAAAAAAATTAAATGTCTTGACCGAAAATTAGAACTTCTACATGCCGTGTCGTATGAGCCTTTTTATGATACGTTTCTTTACTCTTTCCCTCATTTCAAAAGAGAAAGATGATGAGAATTTCAATACTTCTCATCATCTTTTCTTTTTTTAATGCTTCAATCCTTCATCTTTGTTCAAATGAGAAAATTTTTCATTTTTAGGGGCATACTTATGTAAATGCGGTCCATATTGACTAATCCACTTTAAAACAATTTGTTCCGTCATTTCTTGCCCTTTATATGTTCGTCCGGCTTTTGCACTTGTTGCTTCAAAATCCTCCCATAATCCTTCCACCCATGTTCTCGCTTGATTCACTGTCAACTCTTGATTAACATCTAATAATTTATCCGTAAGTCGTTGAAAAATTTCTTCCACATTGATTTCCTCCATTTACAAGTAATTATCACAAATAAAGCATAGCGCTTTTTCTCATACTAAGATTGAGCTAGTTGAAAGGGGGCTCATCCAATGCGTAATAAAGCAAAAGACTTTCCTAATCACATTAAGTTTTCAGGAGCATCTTTGGAAGACGAAAAGCACGCTTCTAAACGTGCAAACGGGACAATCAAGGACCGTCCACAAGAAAGAATGCTATCGGCAAACGAAGCTGACGACAGTTAACTTAATAAGGAGGGCTTTTACTATGGGTAAGGAGAAAAAGAGATATAACTATCAAGATCCATTTCAATCACCTAGAGCAAACCCTAAACGTGCATTCCACCAAGTCAATGGTGAGACCCAACAAAGTTACCATAATATTGTTCTAGCCGTGCAGACACGGAAACGTGCTTAAGACAAAAATTATGGACTAGCTCAACCATTTTATAAAACTTTCCCCTAAAAGCTTTATTTTAGGGGGAGTTTTTATTTACTCTCTACTTTTAATAATGAAATCGGTACGGCATCAAGGTTGGCTTGATCATTACGATAACCCCAAGCAAAATGACCATTTAAATAAGAAATTTGAAATGTCGATTCTTCATCAAACATTTGATACGTTTTACCTGGCTCAAATTGTTTCGGATCAAGCAAATAGGCTTTAGCCATCCAAACTTTCCGTTCATAAACCGCATACTCATTCATCATTCCGAGCTGCTCCGCCTTTTTCGCCTTTTCATTAAATTGGCGTATAACTGTATGAAGCTCATATTCACTCATGTCACTAAATCGTTTTTCATCCATTTCAATACTTCCCCCTAAAATGTCTCGTTCTCTTTGTCTTTTTCAATAAAACGGGTAATTTCATCAATCGGAAAGCCTTTTTGATATAACCCTTGTTTTAATTTCTGCTCATATTCATAAGTATTATACTTCGTTTTGTACTTTCTTTTCAGCTTTTCCGCTTGAAAACATAAAGCTTGCCACTCGGCATCTTGATCAGAGTCATTGTCTAAATCTGCATCCACCTCATCATACGCTATCTGAATGACTGCATGACTAAAACCCTTTGCTTGTAATCTGTTTTGCTGCTTTTGTTTTAAGGCATGAGCCGATTCCCTCATGGATGGTTTTTGTTTCATTAACCATTTTGTCAGTTTTTCAATTTGTTCTGCAAACGAAAATTCTCTTAAAGCTCCTTCAATAATCGCTTCAGAGATACCCTTTTGTTTTAACTCCTGCTTTAATTTGAGCGGTCCTTTTAGCTGTGTATTTTTTTTGGTCCGCACAAAACTTTTCGCAAACTCTTCATCATTTAATAACTTTTGTTCAAGTAATAATTGCACTGTATATTCAATATGTTCTTTTTTTCGTTCTTTCCCTTGTAAGTATTCAACTAACTCAAAAACCGATCGCATTCTATATGATAAGTAATGAATGCTTAGATGATAAGTTTTCTTTTTTTCATCCTCATCCACAATTTGCTCTAGTTCCTCTTGATCAATCTCAAGACCCTTTTTAATACCTCGTTTAATTAGAACGTCTTCATCAATACTGAACCCATACTCTTCTCCATTCCCTTTATTAAAAAAGAGATGATACCTTTGTTTAAAACGTTTATGGGCCGTAATCTTCGTAATCGTTACTTTCATTAATGTCACCTCTTTTTGGAAAAAAGTACTTCATTTCGTAAACTAGGCTTTATTATAAAGTATTTCATTTTAAGAAGGGAATCGTCAACTTAAAAAGAATGTTTAAGAAAAGCGTAACAACGGTAAAAGAAATATATATACTCAACGAAAAGAGGGGTCATATGAAGATAGCCATTACAGGAGGGACCGGATTTATTGGATCAAGACTTGTTGATTATTTATTAACAGAAGGTCATCAAATCAAAATATTAACACGAAGTTTAAAAAATAAAGAAGCAAAAGAAGGAGTTACTTATATTAAATGGCTTAGTGATGATTCAAATCCCGCTGTAGAACTCGAAGGAATTGAAGCGATTTATCATCTTGCAGGCGAATCAATCGGGGGAAAAAGGTGGTCCACTGAACAAAAACAAAAAATCTTGAATAGCCGAATTGAATCAACCAATGAATTGTTATCGATCATTTCCAAATTGAAACAAAAACCAAAAACACTCATTAGTGCCTCTGCCATAGGCTATTATGGGAACTCTGAGTCCGAGACATTTACAGAAAAATCAAAATCAGTTGATAATAAATTTTTAACTTCCGTCGTTCATCAATGGGAGGGACAGGTCGCACAGGCTCGCGAGTTCGGGATTAGAACCGTTTTTTGTCGTTTAGGAATTGTCCTTCACGCTAATGAGGGTGCCTTAAATCAAATGCTGCTTCCTTATCGGTTATTCATTGGTGGTCCACTCGGCACAGGCAATCAATGGTTTTCCTGGATTCATATTGATGATGTCATTCATTTGTTTGCTTTTGTTTTGCAACATGAGGAATTAAATGGTCCAATAAATCTTACCTCCCCTCATCCTAAACAAATGAAAGAGTTCGGAAAAACTCTTGGTTCTATATTGAACCGACCTCACTGGATTCCAGTGCCAAGTTTTGCTTTAAAAATTTTACTTGGAGAAATGAGCACACTCGTCCTAGACGGGCAAAAAGTCTTACCTGAACAAGCCTTAACGCACGGTTATTCCTTCAAATTCCCTAACCTTAACGAAGCCTTAACAGATTTGTTACAAAAATAAGGATTATGGCAAATTTTTTCACAATATTTTTCAAAAAAAATGTATCTTTTTTTCAAAAAAAACATTAATATATAGAAGGAATCAAGAGTATATTGACGAAATAACAATATATAAAGGTAGTTAACTGTTGCTAATCACATCTAACCATTAATTATGACGCTATATACCGATAAATCCAATTATATAAACATTGGGAAGGCAATTGGTGCGCCACCAGTTTTTCTGGTCCTAGTGGGTTCGATTCCCACCCCGAATTTGATAATGTACGACTATTAAATTCGAGGGTGGATCACCGTTATTTGCCCTCGTCTTACAAGGAGGGCTTTTTATGATCTTAAAAAAACGTGACGTAGCTGATTGCCATGTATTGTACGACTATTTAATTGATCCTGCTGTATTTCCTTATGTTCGCCAAAAGGCAAATTCTTATGATGAGTTTGTGTTTTTAACGAAACAAACGATTGAGGCAGAAGAACGCGGTGAGTTAATTTCTAGGACAGTTACAGATGAATGGGGTGCCCCGATTGGCACCATTAATTTATTCGATCTATCAGACAATGCTGGATTTCTCGGAACTTGGATCGGAAAGCCCTTCTTTGGCAAAGGTTATAACAAGCTTGCAAAAGATGCTTTTTTTGATGAGCTCTTTTACAGCTGTGACATTCAAACTGTCTTTATGAGAATTCGCAAAGAAAATGTCCGTTCTTTTCAAGCTGCCAAAAAGTTGCCATATTGCACACTTGCAAATGAAATTCGTCCAGATATATATGCACATCTTAACAAAGACAGCGAAATTTACGACCTTTTTCAAATCGAAAAAGACCAATACCACTTCCATAGACTGCGTACTCACCAAGTCGAAATGGAAAACCAAGAAGCAATGGAAGCTTAAATTTAATAAAGTGAATAAAAGCCATTTATTAAGGTCCGTTCATGTACCCTAATAGATGGCTTTCCTTTTGTTTTTGGGCTGTTAGCTTTGAGACGAAAATCGAAACTTCCACCCTCAATCGTTTTAGTAACTTATAGCTTATGTTTCAATAGCCTTCTTACCCTACTACTCCAATTTTTGCGATAATCTCTTAAAGATTACTCTTAAATAAATCCTTCTCATTCATATGGAATATTTTACTTTTTAATGTACAAACTAAAAGTATCTTGATGGAAGGGGGCAGCAAATTATGACTAAAAAGAAAGCACAACAAGATGGACGTACTCCATTTCGTAAGGCATTAGAAGTTCAGTACGGAGCAGAATTCCGAGCTGCTGACCGTGCAGCACGCTCTCAACCTAAAAATATGTAAACCAACTAAAAAGAACAGAGGTGTTTCCTATGGGTAAAAAGAAACAGAAACAGCAGCAAAATCAAACAAACGAAACAGTAGAAACCGAATTTGCTCAAGAATTTGCAGAGCCAGTTGAAACAGAATCAACAAATAAAAAGAAGAAAAGAAAAAAGAACAAATAAAAGAATTCCAAAATAGAAGAGAAGAGTAGTATTTACCCTTTTCTTCTGTTTTTTTGGCCTATAAACACTTGGCATTATTCGTACCTTAATTCCGGGGACTCCGCTTTTTTATTAGCAATTACCAGTTATTCGCACCGTAATTTGACGCAGCACCGATTTTTATTACTTATCCCGGACATTTCGCACCCTAATTTGAGTCAGCTCGGCTTTTCATTACCTATCCCCTGTTTTTCAACCTTAATTCACGCGATCCGAAAGTTTCAACATCTCTCCCAATAGTCACCGACTTTTTTGTGAAGAATGATGACTAAAGAAGGCTTTTATTGTCTAATGCTGCTTCTATCTTTGTTTTTCTGTAGATACTCCCCTTAACGGTTGTAATTTCTCCCCCACCAAATAGGTCTTTTCACCCTTAATATATAGGTATTTTTTTAATATTGTGAGAATTGCTTACGATATGGGAGGATATAAGATAATGTTCCCTCTTAGATACTTTGAACGTTGCTAAGGCTGTTATTAGCTAGATAATCCTTGATTAACTCGTTTGCACCTTTTAAACGATACAATTATGATTAATGATGTAGTTTAAAAAAGTAATAAAAAAGTCGTTTAAAAGTAATGAGAATTGGGAATTGAAATTGCGAAACGTCTGTTATTTACCTTTATCATTTATTTTAAAAGAAAAGGAGGAAACAACTATTATTAATCAAACGGTTATTGCACCTGAAAAGAAAACAGAAATTATTGAATTTTTACACCCTTCTAAGCAAGATGGTACTGCCATGTGGGAGATAGTGAATGAAACGTCTCTAGATCAAAACTCAGCTTACAAGTATATTATGATGGCGGACTTTTTCACTGAAACTTGTGTCATTGCTAAACGCGAGGATGAAGTGGTAGGTTTTGTTACAGCTTTTAGACCTCCGAATCGCCAAGATACATTATTTATTTGGCAAATCGGGGTTAAACCATCAGCTCATGGTATGGGAATTGCTTCAGGTTTATTAAACTACTTAATTAAAAGTAACTTCTTACCGAAGATCAAGTTTGTAGAAGCTACTGTTACCCCGTCTAATGATGCCTCTCAAGCTCTATTTAAAAAATTGGCTAGAGTCTACGAAACCAACTGCGATATTCGACCTTATTTTAAGGAAGAATTATTTCCTGGTGACAACCACGAAGAAGAGCTTATGTTTAAAGTAGGACCAATTCTATTATAAAGAACTTATCTCTTTAACTAAGTCTAACCACAGAAATACCTATACACCGTATATGTATATTTTAATTAGGAGGAGACCAAAAGAATGACACAAACCGATATGAAGCTATTTGAAGAGTTAGAATCAGAGGTACGTAGTTACTGCAGAAGTTTTCCAACCGTCTTTACAAAAGCGGTAGGGGCAAAAATGTGGGATGAAGATAATAAAGAATATATTGATTTCTTCTCAGGAGCAGGAGCACTAAATTATGGTCATAATGATCCTAAAATGAAGTCAAAATTAGTTGATTATATTTTAGCAGATGGAATTACCCATTCATTAGATAAAGCAACAACAGCTAAGGGTGAATTTTTAACTGCTTTTAATGAAACGATTCTAAAACCCCGTAACTTAAACTATAAAGTGATGTTTCCTGGTCCAACTGGAACGAATACAGTTGAGAGTGCTCTGAAATTAGCTCGTAAAGTAACGGGTCGTCCTGATATTATCAGTTTTACAAATGGATTCCATGGAATGACAATTGGCTCATTATCTGTCACAGGTAACTCATTTAAACGTAAAGGGGCAGGAATTCCTTTGCATAACGTTGTAACGATGCCTTATGACAGCTTTGTCAGTGATAAGCTCGACACTCTGGAGTATCTCGAACGTTTCCTAGAAGATCGTGGAAGTGGAGTTGCAATTCCAGCTGCCATGATTCTCGAGACAGTCCAAGGTGAAGGTGGTATTAATGCCGCAAGTTACGAGTGGCTACAAAGAATAGAGAAGATTTGTAAACGTTGGGGCATTCTTTCAATCGTTGATGATGTTCAGGCTGGAATTGGCCGCACAGGTACTTTCTTTAGTTTTGAAAAAGCGGGCATTACTCCCGATATCGTCTGCCTTTCAAAATCAATTGGTGGAATGGGGTTACCTCTTGCCTTAACACTGATTCGTCCGGACCTTGATATTTGGGCACCAGGTGAGCATAACGGAACTTTCCGTGGCAATAACCATGCTTTCATTACTGCAACTGCAGCCCTTTCTTATTGGGAAGATCCGAAATTTGAACAAAGCATTGCCGAAAAGTCCAAGAAAACAAAAGCTTATTTAGAAAAAATCGTTCAAGATTACCCTGAAATTAAAGGACACTTCCGCGGCCGTGGATTAATGGTTGGGATTTGCTCTGAAGTTGAGGGCTTAGCATCAAAAGTGGCAGCAGAAGCTTTTAAACGTGGTTTAATTATGGAAACATCAGGTCCAGACGATGAAGTTTTCAAATTATTCCCTGCCTTAACCATTGATAATGAAACACTTGAAAAAGGATTTAACATCCTTGAACAGAGTGTCAGAGCAGTGATTGGGAAAAAAGAACTTGTGACGCCATAATTGCAAATAACATTACTTTAACAATTTATCAACTATTTTATCAACAATCTTTGGAGGTTTTAATCATGAAAGTAGTTAAATTAGCAGACGTAATTGGAACAGAACATGACGTCAAAAATGAAGATAAAACATGGAATAGTCGCCGCCTTGTGATGAAAAAAGATGGCATGGGTTATTCTGTAAATGATACGATTATTTATGCGGGTACGGAAACTCATATTTGGTATCAAAATCACCTCGAATCCGTATATTGCATTGAGGGTGAAGGTGAAGTCGAAACGATTTCAGATGGTAAAGTGTGGCCAATCAAAAAAGATGAAATTTATGTGTTAGATAAACATGATGAACATCTTCTTCGTGCGAAAACAAATATGCGAATGGTATGTGTCTTCAATCCACCCCTTACAGGGAATGAAGTGCATGATGAAAATGGGGTTTACCCTGTAGATGATTCAGATGAGTGATTGACTTAATAAAAACATTCGAAGCACAACACGAACCATCCAACTCCCGAAAAATCTAAATTAAAGCTAAACATAAAAAGCAACCGCAACAAGTTTTTACGAACTTGTTGCGGTTCCTTCTTTTAAAAGAGTTAATTTTCTTCCCACTTCGCAATCTCCGCTCGAACTTTTGGTGCGACTTCTTTTCCGTACAATTCAATCGCTCTTAAGACATCCTCATGTGGCATCGAACCTACTGGGACATGCAACATAAACCGAGTGATTCCGATATTCTTTCTCAAATTAATAATTTTTTCAGCGACCGTATCTGAATCACCTACATATAAAGCCCCTTCAAAACTTCTTGCAGCATCAAATGTCTCACGGGTATATGGTGGCCAGCCTCTTTCCTTCCCTAGCTTTGTCATCGCTTGTGCGGTCGAAGGATAAAATTTTTCTACTGCTGTTTCTGTTGTCTCGGCAACAAACCCATGTGAATGGGAGGCAACAGCTAATTTCGAAAAGTCATGCCCTGCATGTGCGACAGCTTTTTTATATAAATCAACTAACGGTTTGAAGTTTGATGGGCTACCACCAATAATAGCTAAAACGAGTGGTAACCCTAATAAACCAGCTCGAACGACAGATTCAGAGTTACCACCACTTCCAATCCAAACCGGGAGTTTTTCTTGGTGGGGACGAGGATAGATCCCTAAGTTATTAATTGAGGCTCGATGGTTACCTGACCAACTTACCTTTTCTGAATCACGAATCTTCAATAATAAATCTAATTTCTCTTCAAATAATTCGTCATAATCATTCAAATCATATCCAAATAAAGGAAATGATTCGATAAAGGATCCGCGACCAGCCATAATTTCTGCTCGTCCATTTGAAACAGCATCAACCGTTGCAAAGTCTTGAAAAACCCTGACTGGATCAGCTGATGACAAAACTGTTACAGCACTTGTTAAGCGAATTCTTTCTGTTCGGGTCGCAGCTGCAGCAAGGATAGGAGCCGGCGATGACGCGGCATAATCCTCGCGGTGGTGCTCACCAACCCCAAAAACATCTAATCCCACTTGATCAGCGAGCTCTATTTCTTCCACAACCTCACGTATTCTTTGTGCATGACTTGTGACTTTCTCTGTTCCTACATGCGGTGTGGTCTCGACAAATGTACTAATTCCTAATTCCATTTGAACCCCTCCCTCTCTTCTCTTTATTATCATGTACTTATTAAATAACGAATAAGCACTAATGTACAATTTTTTGCCTATAATAAAGATACTGGGACATTACTAGCTATAAAAAGTAGAAAAAGAGTCTAAAGACCGAGGTGTTTTTTGTTCACTTTGGTTTACAATGCTTCGAGACTCGCTGTGGGTCGGCTTCGTACTAGTCAAAGCAGCAACAAGCAGCATAAATTTTAAAATGAGGTCAGTATGAAATTGATTCACTTAATTATTATTTATAAAGAACAAATAGTTTCGAGATCCTAATTTTTCATTTTCAGTATTTTATATACAGCTATTATACTGTATACTTTATAGAGAAGTAGAATAGCAGTTTTTTCGATTACTAGGAACTTAAACTATTGATATTAGATGAATTAATTCAAAAAAATATTTAAAGAAATTTATATTAGGAGTGGAGAATATGTTTATCATTTTTGCTATATTGTTTTTAATTGTTTTATGGGGATTATTTAATTATTTAATGGGCTATAAAAAGAATCACATTATTATTGATTTCGATCAACGTTATACTAAGTTAGATGAGCATACAAAAGCTGTTCAACAAGAGCTTCAAAATCAAGGTAAAATGGTAAAGTATTTAGGTAATCGTCGCTTTTTAATTGACGAGAAACCTTATATTTTTACCGAACGTACAATAAATACAGGGGGAGTACCTTTACAACGAACCATTCTTGTACCTGAAAAATAGAGTACTTACACTCTAATTTCCATAAAGATACCATTTTTCTGTTTATGGAATCCTTTACACTTCCAATGAATAGAACAAAGCCAGTAACATTTTATACGAGTAAAATGTTACTGGCTTTTCAGATCAGAGAAGGGTTTTGTCCCAGCCTCTTCATTCTTTTAATGTAAAATCATCTGTTTAAATTCTACATCCGTTTTTTTGAAACCTACTTTTGTGAGAAATTCATAGACCTGTTCAAATGTATCAACGGGATACTGTGTTTCACAAAGACTGTTTACCTTTTCTAAGTTATGCAAAAATACATGATCCTTCCAAAGATCTTCTCTAATATTTTTTAAAATGTTGATCACTTCTTCGTCTTTTGCAAACGTTACAAAACCGTCTCTTTTGTTAAAATAAATGATTAGCGGGACGTCCGTTTGTGGATGAACGACATGAGCTTTAAATAGATTCAATTGTAACAGCTCCCCTATAATTAGGTTATATACTTTATGATACTGGGTTTTTCAGAAGAATCAAGAATAACCTCGTTTTAAAAAAGATTTGCAAGGAGCTATTTTGAGAGATATGATAAACTTATTGAAATTTAGCTAACCTGTTAGAAACTCGAAAACGGACTTCGCTTTTTTTAACAATCTAGATACGTCCGTTTGCTTTATATTAAAGGAGTGAATATTAGAGATGAATTATGCAATCATTACTGGAGGTTCTAAAGGCCTAGGAGCTGCAATTGTAAAACAATTACTCCAAGAACCGATTCATATTTTTTCAGTAGCAAGAACAAATAACCCTGAAATGACGTTATTTTCTGAATCAACAGATGCTATTTTTGAAGATGTTCCTTTCGATTTAAGTGAAACGGAGAAAATCCCTGAGGTTGTCCAAAATATTTTTAAAAAAATAAATTTAGAAAGAGCAGAACGTATTTTCTTAATTAATAATGCAGGGGTCATCACACCTATTAAGCCGATACAAAATGCTGATCCACTCGAAATATCAAGGAATATCTCGATCAATCTAACGGCTCCATTAATTTTCAGCTCTTGTTTTATTAAACAAACGGAAAAATATAAACTCGATAAGAGAATTATTAATATTAGTTCTGGGGCTTCTCGTTCTCCAATTTATGGTTGGAGTAGCTATGGAAGTTCAAAAGCTGGTGTTAATTTATTTAGCCAAACAGTGGCAATTGAGCAAAAGCAACAACCATTTCCTGTACAAGTTTGTGCCTTTGCCCCTGGGATTATCGACACAGGAATGCAAGAAGAAATTCGTTCAACCGATAAAACTGATTTCACTGAATTAGCTAGGTTCCAAGCTTATAAAGCCGAAGGACATCTAATGGCAGCAAATAGAGTGGCTAAAGTTATCAGTGACTTACTTTACGCCAATGACTTTCCAAATGGCGAGGTTGTAAGCATCCAACAATATACTTAAAATCGATTCGAGACTGTCTCAAAAAAGCTTATATTACTTTTGAGCAGTCTTTATTTGTTTAAATGCTGACAGGGATTAGTCAAAGAAGAACCAATTGAAACCATATGAAATCTATCTATTATCGTATGAATTAACACAGTCACTAAACATTAGATTTCTCGAAAAGCTTATTATTTTTCAGTAGAGAAAAACCGTTCGATTTGCTGAAATATTTTTTCTTGTAAAAGGTGAACTTCATTTAAAAGGTGGTGCCCTCCCCCTTCTACAACATGAATCTCATTGTTTGGCACACTTTTTTCCAAATAGGATAAATTGTATTTCCAATCAACCGTTTTATCCTGATCACCTTGTAAAATCAAGACATCACATTCACATGCCTGCCCTCCTTTAATCGCATTAAACCACTTTAACTTTGCCCCAACCCAATTCATCGAAAGCTTTTTTGCCTGTAATGGATCTTTTTTTATAAATTCAAGAAAAGCTTGCTCTTTTGAATTCGCTCGGAACACTCTTGGAAAGTGTTTAATAAAGGGTCTTGCCAAAATGAACAGAATTTGTGATACCCGAAATGACGCAGCCCGAATCAGTGGAGCAATCATCACAACCCGTTCAAAACAGTGATGTTGTTTCACCAAGTATGAAAAACTAATCGCTGCCCCGGTACTATGTGCAACTAAATATAAAGGGGTATGGATATCGTTAATGACAAGATTTAACACATTATCTAAAACTTCCACGTATTCTTGAAAATCATCAATCGACGCTTTTTCCCCGGTAGATAGTCCATGACCAGGTAAATCAAAACCGATGACTTGATAACCTTGTCCAGTTAAGTACGTAATAAAGGGACTTAAACAGCCTAAATGGTCTAAATAGCCGTGCATTAAGAAGACTGTCCCACGTGGGTTGTCAGGGGCAAAAGACTGCAAATATATTTCTTTATTACCTGAATGGACATATCCATATTGATATTTAACTCCTTCAGTCGGCAATTGATAGTAATTGATATACACCGTAACCGCATCTGTTTGCTTCTCATTTTGTTCAAATGAAAAGAACTTTTTTTCACTTTGAATATGTTCAAGGGCTTCCAATATCCTTTCTTGCATACAGGCCACCTCGATAACTTAACGACTTTTAGATTTACGATTATATTCCCACATCCTTTTCAATTTAAAAGCTTTATAAGATAATTACATAATTCAATACAAAAAGGGATTGTATGAAGTCATTTTCAAGACTTCACACAATCCCTTACTTATGATGAGGCTAGAAGCGTCTCGCTAAAAGCCATCTTGCTCTTTTATATTTAATTATTCAGCTTGGTTAATTCTTCCTGTGTAAATACTCTAGAGCGAGTTAAAAAGCGTTTTCCTTCTGGTCCCTCAAGTGAAAACATGCCGCCTCGTCCTGGTACAACATCAATGATGATTTGTGTATGTTTCCAGTACTCATATTGTGCTTTGCTCATATAAAAGGGGGTTTCCGCAATTTTACCGAGTAAAACATCACTGTCACCAACAAGAAATTCACCTTGAGCATAACACATCGGTGAGCTGCCATCACAGCAACCACCTGACTGGTGAAACATCAATGGGCCATGTTTTTCTTTTAACTGCTCAATAAAATCAATCGCCTCATTTGTCGCCGTCACACGTTTAACCATCTACTTCCCCACTTTAAAAGAACCCTAGTGGGTCTGTTCCATAGCTTACGAGAAGGTTCTTTGTTTGCTGATAATGCTCAAGCATCATCTTATGATTTTCACGTCCAATTCCGGAGTTTTTATATCCACCGAAGGCCGCATGAGCTGGATAAGCATGGTAGCAGTTTGTCCAAACACGTCCAGCTTCTATATTCCGTCCGAAACGGTAAGCTTTATTAATATTACGTGTCCATACCCCTGCCCCAAGCCCGTACAATGTATCATTAGCGATTGCAAGAGCTTCTTCTTCATCTTTATACGTTGTGACTGAGACAACTGGACCAAATATCTCCTCTTGGAAAATTCTCATTTTATTATTCCCTTTAAAGACAGTTGGTTTAACATAGTAGCCATTTTCTAACCCTTCGATCTTATTTCGACCACCACCTGTTAGCATCTCTGCCCCTTCTTGTTGACCAATATCAATATAAGAAAGGATTTTTTCCATTTGCTCTGTTGAAGCTTGTGCCCCCATCATGACTGATGTGTCTAATGGATTTCCTACTTTAATTTCATTGACACGTTTTAAAGCTCGATCCATAAATTGATCATAAATCGATTCATGAATTAACGCTCTTGATGGACACGTACAAACTTCCCCTTGGTTAAGAGCAAATAGGACAAAACCTTCAATTGCTTTATCTAAAAAGGCATCATCCTCATCCAGAACATCTTTAAAAAAGATATTTGGTGATTTCCCACCGAGCTCAAGTGTAACTGGAATGATATTTTGTGAAGCATATTGCATGATTAATCGTCCTGTTGTCGTTTCTCCTGTGAACGCAATTTTGGCGATTCTGGAATTAGAAGCGAGTGGCTTTCCAGCTTCTACACCAAAACCATTGACAACATTAACAACCCCATTCGGTAGAAGATCACCAATCAATTCCATTAAAACCATAATAGATGCTGGCGTTTGCTCAGCTGGTTTTAACACAACGCAGTTCCCTGCAGCTAGTGCTGGTGCAAGCTTCCAAGTTGCCATTAATAATGGAAAGTTCCAAGGAATAATTTGACCAACAACACCAAGCGGCTCATGGAAATGATAAGCGACTGTATCATCATCAATTTGGCTTAATGAACCTTCTTGAGCCCGAATCGTGCCGGCAAAATAACGGAAATGATCGACCATTAACGGCACATCAGCTGCAAGTGTCTCCCTCACCGCTTTTCCATTATCCCAAGTCTCAGCAACCGCTAACATTTCTTTATTTTCTTCTATTCGATCAGCAATTTTATTTAGGATGTTTGCTCTTTCTGTTGGAGAGGTTTTCCCCCATGCAACTTTTGCTCCATGAGCCGCATCTAAAGCAAGTTCAATATCCTCCGCCGTTGAGCGTGCAACCTCACAAAAAGCTGCTCCAGTAACCGGTGACACGTTTTCAAAATATTGTCCGTTAACAGGTGCCATCCATTCTCCATTAATGTAATTGTCATACTTTTCCTTAAATGAAACCTTCGAACCGTCTTGATTTGGATTTGCATAAATCATTACTCATTCCTCCAATTCAAATTTAGGATAACTGCTAGTGCCTCATTTACTTTAAGCTAACTCTTTCGCTGAACATTTTTGCAACTACTATTTAGAGCTCAAACTTAAAAAGAAAAACGACATAAATTAGAAATCTATAAAACCCTCTAAAGAAAGCGTTTTCATAGATTGTACTCCTTGAGTGTATAATCTTTTTTTTAAATAGTCAATTAATTCGCTCGAAAATAAGAATTGATTCGAAATAAGAACTGGTTGCACCCTTATAAAATGGACGACAACCAGCTAGCTGATTTCCTTAACTTTTTATAAACTATTACTTACTCTCTAGATAGCGAGAATCAATTTCTTCCTTTATCATATTGATAAAAATCGGATCAAGCTTATGTTGAATCGCTTTTACATGTATTTCTAAAAGCATCTGATCATTCAATATTTGAATAACGGTTCCACTGTTATCTCGCTTTCCACTACTACCTACACCACCATCACTATTAATCATATTTTCCACTTGCCTAAATTTATGGCATTGTTAAGACAACTCGTCCATTAATTTTTCCGTTCTCCATTCTCTCAAGCACTTCATTAATACTATCAAGTGGCTGTAATTCAATATTTGTCCGCACTTTACCTTGTGCCGCAAATTCAATCGACTCTTGTAAGTCCTTTCTTGTCCCTACAATAGACCCTTTAACCGTTACCCCATTTAATACGGTATCAAAAATAGGAATTGGAAGCTCGTCATTAGGTAAACCAACAACAACAAGAGTGCCCCCTCGTTTAACAGAACCATACGCTTGTTCGAACGCTTTTTTCGTCACAGCCACACTGATTGCCGCTTCAACTCCTCCCACTTTATTTTTTATTTCTTCTACTGGATCTACTTTTAAACCATTAACGGTTAAATCAGCTCCTAAACTAGTGGCCAACTCTAACTTCTCATCCGATATATCAACTGCTATGACATTTAATCCCATCGCTTTTGCGTACTGTAGGGCAACATGTCCTAATCCTCCGATTCCATAAATCGCAACCCATTGACCTGGTTTGGCATCGGATACCTTTAACGCTTTATAAGTCGTCACTCCCGCACAGAAAATCGGTGAAATTTCAGCAAAATCAAGGTGTTCTGGTATTTTGACCACATAATTTGCTGGTGCTTTACAATACTCCGCATATGCACCATCTATAGAATAACCCGCATTTAATTGATCAGGACATAATGTTTCGCGACCAGTTAAGCAATATTCACATTCACCGCATGCTGAATATAACCATGGGATTCCTACATGATCGCCGACTTTAACTGACGTAACTCCTTCTCCAACTTCCTCAACAACTCCTACTCCTTCGTGACCAGGAATAAGCGGCAGCTTCGGCTTTACTGGCCAATCACCATGAGCAGCATGTAAATCAGTATGACAAACTCCACACGCTTTTATTTTGACTAAAATCTCGCCATGCTCTAGTTCTGGAACTGGAACACTTTGAATCTCCAACTTCTGATTGAACTCATTAACGACAGCTGCTTTCATCATTCTTTTTTGACTACACATACAATAACCTCTCCCCTCAAAATTTGATTCACTTAAATAATTGCAAAAAACGCGCCAATTTTAAAAACGCTTACAATAGAGGCTTTTTGAATGGCTTGCCAAAAAATCGGCAACTATTATCCATTTTTTCGGTACAAGGCCGAGTTTTTGTCGCGATCTATTTGGACAGCCCCATTCTCATTCTCCCCCACATAATAAAAAAGCCATTAACTTATTTGCTTTAAGTCAATGGCTCTTGAATTATTACAACTCAAAAGGCTTTTATTTTTATCCCTACTTTTATCCACTCTTATTTCTCTTTTTCATTTAACAAATAACGGAGTTTTCGCAAGTTAATATGTAATTGCTTGGAAGCTGCTTTTCGGTTTCCATACGTTTTATCTAGTGCTTTGTTAATAAAAGCTCTAGCAACTTCAGTCTCAAGGCCTTTCATTTCACTTAAGATTTCCTCTAAGTTCACTTCCTCTTCTTCATATTTATTTAATGTCTTATTCATCCATTTCTCAATAATTTCTTTTAATTTATGATTAGGCGACATTTCTGCTACATTTGATTTTACTTTAGCTGGTAACGTTTCTTTTTGAGGTTGAACCGAAAAAGGAAGCTGTTCGGCTCCGATTATCGCTTCATTAGCATCCTCGATCGCTACTAAGCGTGTTACAAAATTCGTAAGCTCACGAATATTCCCTGGCCACGAATAGTGTTGGAGCATATCCATTGCTTCATCCGTAAATGCTAGCTTCACTTCTGGATATCGTTGTAAATAATAGTTGAGCAATAAAGGAATGTCCTCTATTCGTTCACGTAAAGGTGGAATGACTAAATGAACCACATTTAAACGGTAGTATAAATCCTCTCTAAATTTCTTTTGTTTGACTGCCTCAAATAAGTTTTCATTTGTAGCAGCAATAATTCTAGCGTTCGTTTTTATCACCTTTTCACTACCGACACGCATAAACTCCTTCGATTCCAGTACACGTAATAGCTTCACTTGAATCGAACTCGATGCCTCCACCACTTCATCTAAAAATAATGTTCCGTTTGTAGCTACTTCAAATAAACCCTTTCGTTGTTTTGTCGCACCGGTAAATGAACCTTTTTCATGACCAAAAAGCTCACTCTCCAACAGTGATTCAGATAAAGCCCCACAGTTTACCCCGATAAAAGAAGAGTAATTCCTTGAACTCGCCTGATGTAAAAACCTTGCTAGCACCTCTTTCCCTGTACCTGTCTCTCCTTCAATTAACACATTTATATTTTTATTCGCTACTTTATAAGCCAATTCAGCAAGCTCAACCATTGTTTGATTGGAACCAATGATAAATCCCACTTCATTCGCTAAATTCGTTACGTGCTGTCCCCCTCGGGTTGGAGTCTTTAATAACAATTGATCAATTTGTTCTTCTAACAAATCGATATCATCAAAGGGTTTCTCAATATAATCACTCGCCCCTAATTTAATAGCTCGAACGGCTGTTTCAATCGTGCTATACCCTGTCATAATCACAACTTTACAATTTGGCTGATGCTGTTTTATCTTTTCCAAAATCATTAAACCATTCGTATCAGGTAACTTTAAATCAATTAATGCCAAGTCATAAAAACACGTTTCAAGCTCAATCTGCAAAAATTCGCTCCCACAAGACATAACATCAACACGATATCCCTTTTCAAGAAAAAGATGAGATAGGAATGTACCGATTTCTTTTTCATCATCCACAACTAAAATAGCGGTCATTTTTTCACCTCAGCTCCACGCTGTATTAAAGGGAGTGTTAAAATAAATACACTGCCATTATGAAGTTCACTTTCCACACCAATATGTCCCCCATGTGCTCGAGCAATTCCTAAACTTACAGAAAGGCCAAGACCCGTTCCTTTTTCAAATTCCTTCGTTGTATGAAATGGGTGAAAAATGGCGGTTAATCGTTCTCTTTCAATGCCAATTCCATTATCAGTCACCTTTAAACAAACATTATCATCATCGACATACGTTTGGATGAATATTTGTTTTGAGAGATTAGCGTTTTGTTCTAGTGCATCTTTAGCATTTAACAACAAATTAATAATGATTTGTTCAATTTGTGGTTGATTTCCATCTAACAAAGGCATCTCTTTATCAAGCTCTACTTTTAAGCTAATATTATTTTTTTCTAATTGATATTTTAACAGATTAAGAACTTGAGCAATCGCGTCATTTAGCGAAAATTTATCAAAAGAATATTCATCCTGTCTAGAAAAAGTTAATAGACTCTTAATGATATGTTTACATCGATCCCCACAGTTTTTTATATCTGTTAATAGGATATAGTTCGGATCACCTTCTTGTACTTTTCTTAATATGAGTTGGGCATTGCCTAATATTGCTGTTAATGGACTATTTAACTCATGTGCAACACCAGCAGCCATTTCTCCAATCGCGGCTAGTTTGCCAGAATGAATAAGTTGGGTCTCCATTTTTTTCTTCTCCGTTACATCTTTAAGATAGGCAATGACCCCTTGTGGCTCATTCTTTTCATTCAGAATGGGATACGTCGTTAATTCAAAGATTGATTGATCTTGTAAATGAATTTCTTGAAAACTAGCTTTAAAAAAATCTAGTGTGTTTTGTGCCTCGGTTAGACATTGTTCATTCAACTGCTCAAGCTCAGACTTTGACTTTCGTTTATATAGGGATTGAGCTGAGTCATTTAATTGTAAAACATTTAAATTTTGATCATAAATAATAATCATATCATCAACAGCTTTAAACGTATTTTCCCATTCTTGTTTGGACTGAAGCACTTCATTATACAGCTGGACATTTTCAATGATTGCAGCTAGATGATCTGTTAATTGTTCTAAAAAGTGAAGATCATCTTTATCCCAATTCTTTAAATTTTTGCGACCAATCGTTAAAACCCCAATTTCATTGTTCTTACTAAAGAGCGGTAATACTAAAATACTTTTCAATTGATGGACCGTTAAATATTGCTTTTCACTAAAAGGTGTCTCGCCTTCCAACCATTCAAATCGTATCCGTCGCTCTGTAATTGCAGACCAATAAAGGGATTGTTCCTTTGGAATAACCGAACTTATTTCCAAGGCAACACTATTCGTTGGATAAACAAAAGATAAGGAAAGTGAACCATTCTTCATCATTAAAAAACTAAGTCGCTCAAATTCAATGATTAACGACAATTTATCGATTAAATTATTTAAAATTTCATCTATTCTCATGTTAACTTTAATACTCTTCATCACACCATTTAATATTTCCAGTTGCATATTCTTTTTCTCAAGCTGCTCTACCGTTTTTTTCAATTCGGTATAATAATTTTTTTTCGATGAGTCGACCCCTGTAAGAAGAGCAATTTTGGCGATTTTATCTTCTATCAAAACCATTCACCACCTTATAAAACTTGTTCGATAATTTCTTTCACTTGATGTATCGTCATATCGCGAGGATTCGTTATCATACAAGCATCACTAAGGGCTGTTTGACTTAAAATATCGACCATATCATTCGTGATCCCGACCTCTCGAAACCTTTTAGGAATGCCAATATCATGAGATAATTCCTTCACAAACTCTATTGCTGCATTGCCTGCCTCCCTTTGCGTAAAACCTCTCGTATCAATGCCCATATATTCGCTTATCTCACTAAAACGTTTTGGTGCAGCTATAAAATTAAAGTCCATAACATAAGGAAGTAAGATCGCGTTCACTTCACCATGAGGCAATGGAAATCGACCACCAATCGCATGAGAAATCGCATGGGCAGCACCTAAAATAGCATTTGAAAAAGCTAGTCCCGCTTGTAAACTCGCCATCGCCATTGCTTCCTTTGCTTCTTCATTTGTTTTTGAAGCAACTGATGGCCGCAAATAATTGGCGACCAAAGTTATTGCATTTTTCGCTTGAACATCTGTCAGAGGAGTAGCGGCAATACTTACATAAGCTTCTATCGCATGAGTCAAGACATCCATTCCCGTCGCAGCCGTTAAATCACTATCTTTTGTAACTAAAGTATATGGATCAACAATCGCAATGTCTGGCACAAGTGTTTTTGAGATGATCGTCATTTTTTTCTTTCGCTTAGAATCAACTATGATTGAAAATTGCGACACTTCAGAACCTGATCCCGCGGTCGTCATAATCATAACCATCGGTGGTAATGGTTTTCTAATTTTATCAATGCCTTCATAATCTTTAATCTCACCACCATTTGTTGCGATAATGGCAATGGCTTTCGCTACATCTAAAACACTCCCACCACCTACTCCAATAATCGCATCACACTCATTTTCGATAAACTTTTGACAGCCGTAGATGACTTCATGATCAGTCGGGTCAATCGTCACATCGATAAAGGTCGCAAATGGTAAATGTGATTCTTTACATATGTCCATTACTTTTTCTAACCAACCCGCATTAACAACCCCATCATCACTAATAATTAGTACTTTTTTAGCCCCTAAACGTAGGCAAGCATCTCCTGCCTGTTTAATTGAATTTTTCCCAAAAATAATTTCTGGCGCAACAAATTTACTAATATTCATGACTTCACCTCACATTACTGATTTCAATCTAAAAATTTCTATTCCAAGTGGTTAGTTCATTCATTTTATCATTTAATGGGATTTTATTACATGAAATATCCCCGACGCTTTTAATTTAACAATCACCATTATATCTTTTTCATGTTACCATTTAATCACGTGAAAAATCCGATAAATGCTTATTATTAAAACTTTTTTCAAATTTTTCATTCCGAAATGGATAGGAACATAATCCACTAAATGCTAATTTTATATAATCATTTTCTTTCAGAACAGCTGTAGTAATAAGTGGATAGCCTTCATCCCATTGTCTTCTTTTTTTTACACAGAGAAAGGGAAAATCCAACTCTTTTTTTTGCGTTATAGTTTGGACGAGAAACTCGCCCTTTGCTAAATTCATCTTTTATGTATGTACCTAGTATTGTTAACGAAATCAATATGAACCTACAAATAAAAAAACGATTTCATTAATTTTTAGTTACCTCTACAACCACTATCATATGGTAAGAGGTATTTTTTCATGTCTTGTTCGCCCTAACAATGACCCTTTACTTAAAACAAAAAATTTAATAAAAAGCCTCGTTGGAAAGGTCCCTATAAATCATTGACAAAAATGCAGACACGCTTTTTATTTTAAGCTTAACTGGATTCATTGGAGACATATGATTCTCTTTCGCTGCTCCACTTTCCTTCTTTCGGCTTCATTTGGGACCTATGATTCCCTTTCCCCGCTCCACTTTCCTTCTTCTGGCATCATTAGCTCCTTATGATTCCCTTACCCCTCCTAAATTCACTTCTTCCGGCTTCAATGACACTGTACCGCTTGGTCCTTATAATCACTTTTTTTCACTATAAAAAACCCCCTTAATTTTTACACTCAGGGGGCCTACTTTTATTTTATCCTTAAACAAACCTCTTCCCCTTCAACAGTGAAGGTTTCCATTTCCTCACATCGTTCAAATGTAATCGATTTGATGATTAAATTTTCATGCAGGAAGGCTTCGAATTTTTTGAGCGTCATTTGTACGTGTTCACTTGCTTCAATAGATAACTCAACTCGTAATTCTACTGGTAAATTCAATTGTTTCCGGTACATTTGCACTGCCCGTACAAACTCGCGTACAAACCCTTCTTCTTTTAACTCTTCCGTTATTTCCGTATGAAGAAGCACTCTAAATGAGTCACCTTCCGCAAAAGCATATCCTAGCTTTGCACTCGTTTCGATGAGAATATCTTCTTTTGTTAATTGAACCTTCACTCCATCTTTTAATGTTAATTCAAGCTCATTTTCCTCTAAAAAATGGCTCGTTTCTTCTTCTGAAAGCTGAGCGACATACTTTTGCACTTCGCCCACCGCTTTTCCGAGCTTTGGTCCTGCTACTGGGAAATTTAATTTTAATTCATTCGTGACTAAACCTGAATCACCCGTTGCAAAATGCACCTTTTTTACATTCGTTTCATCTGCAACAATGGAATCATATTTGTCTAAACCACTTACCTCCACTGCCCCTACTGGAAAGACTGTTAACTGAGAGAGCGGCTGTTTCGTTTTGATTCCGACTGCATTTCGAATCGAGCGTGTAAGTTCAACAACTTGTAGAATCGCTTGCATTTTTTCTTCTAATTGCTCATTAATCAAGGATAATTCAGGCTTTGGAAAATCGCTTAAATGAACACTGTCACCTACTAAATCCAGATACACTTCCTCACTAATAAATGGAGCAAATGGAGCCATAAGCTGGGCAGTCTTTGTTAACACTTCATACAAAGTATGGAAGGCTGCTTTTTTATCATCATTCATGCCACTACTCCAAAAACGCTGTCTTGAGCGACGAATGTACCAGTTGCTAACCTCATCTAAAAAAGCGGCAATAAGTCTTGCTCCTTTTGTGACATCATATGCATCTAAACTTTTTGTTACCTCTTCAATCACTGTATTTAAGCGGGATAACACCCACTCATCCATTCTCGTTTTTGTCCCTTTGTTTGTCTGATTCACATCAAACTGATCGATTTTAGCATACATAGAATAGAAAGAATGGACATTTGTTAACGTATCAATCACTTTTGATTTCGCTTGGCTTACTGTCTTTTTCGAAAAGCGCTTATTATTCCATGGGGCACTATCGCCAAGCAATGCCCATCTTAGTGCATCCGCTCCAAATTCCTCAATTAATTCCACAGGGTTTAAAGCATTCCCTTTACTTTTTGACATCTTTTGGCCGTTCTCATCTAAAATATGACCGAGCGAGAGAACCCGTTTATATGGGGCTTCCCCTGTAAACAAAGTAGAAACAGCAAGTAAGCTATAAAACCAACCACGTGTTTGGTCGACGCCTTCAATGACAACATCGGCCGGATACTGAGTTTTCACCTTTTTTTGATTTTCAAACGGGTAATGGTATTGAGCAAATGGCATCGAACCACTATCAAACCAAACATCAATGACTTCATTTGTTCTTTTCATCGTTCCCCCACATGAACAAGTGAACGTCACTTCGTCCACAAACGGTTTATGAAGCTCAAAGTCTTCAGGTAACTCTTCATTGGCATGTTCCCGTAACTCATTTAAAGAATGAGGGGCAACTTGCTCTTCACAGCTTTCGCAAAGCCAAACATTTAAAGGCGTTCCCCAATAACGATTACGTCCAATATTCCAGTCAACCATATTTTCGAGGAAATTCCCAAAACGTCCATCCTTCATATGTCCAGGGAACCATTCAACCGTTTGATTATTCACTAGCATCTTCTCTTTCACTTTGGTCGTTTCGATAAACCACCCTTCCATCGCATAGTATAAAAGGGGACTATCACAACGCCAGCAATGTGGATAGCTATGCTCATACCTTTCCTTGTCAAACAGACGATTATTTTGAGCGAGCATTTTAACGATCTCAACATCGCAGTCCTTGACAAACTTTCCGACAAGTGGAGTAATTTCTTGTTTGTATTGTCCCTTTGAATTGACCACATGAACGAAATCAAATCCATTTTCTTTAATCACATTATAGTCATCTTCCCCATAAGCAGGTGCAATATGGACAAGTCCTGTACCGCTTTTATCGGTTACAAAATCAGCCGCAACCACTTCATGCCCCTTCTCCACTTTTATAAAATTAAACGGAGGGTCATATTTTGTGCCGACTAACATAGCACCTTTTATAACCTCGAGTACTTCATAATCTGTTTTGAGCAATTTCTCAACAAGACCTTCTGCCACCGTATACACTTCTTGCCCTTTTTTCGCTTTGACATAATTCATGTCAGGGTGGACGGCGATCGCGACATTGGCCGGTAATGTCCATGGAGTCGTTGTCCATCCTAATAAAAATTCATTTTCTGTCCCCTGCACTAAAAATTTCGCGGTCGCCGATAAATCCTTCACATCCGCATAACCTTGGGCGACCTCATGCGAGCTTAACGATGTTTCACAGTTCGGGCAGTATGGGACAACTCGATGGCCTTTATATAACAAATCCTTCTGATGAATCGTCGCAAGGATATTCCAAACAGACTCGATATAAGGGTTATCCAATGTTACATATGGATCGTCCATATCCACCCAATAACCAAGTGCTTCGGTAAATTGACGCCATTCTTTTTCATACGTAAAAACACTTTCTTTACATTTTTTAATAAAATTCTCGACTCCATATTTTTCGATTTCATCTTTCCCACGGATGTTTAATTGCTTTTCTACCTCTAATTCAACAGGCAGTCCGTGTGTATCCCAACCTGCTTTCCTTAACACTTGATAGCCTGACATCGTTTTATAACGAGCGACAAAATCCTTCATCGTTCTTCCTAAAGCATGGCCCGCATGAGGTAGGCCATTAGCTGTTGGTGGTCCTTCATAAAAAACATAGGTCTCTTTTCCCTCACGCTGATCGATTGACTTCTGAAACGTTTTTTCCTTTTCCCATACTTGACGCACTCTCAGTTCTCGTTCTTTCACATCACTCATTCCACTCACTCCTTTTCATTTTTTTTAAAACAAAAAACCCGATCCTTGACGTAGGATCGGGTTATCTATACAAATAACATTCGATTAAAAGAAAAATAAAAAAACCTCATAGTAGTGGGTTTTTCTCAAATTCTCATCACTACGTACCATCATACGCGTCCTGGATATCGGTAGAATACCGTCAAGGCTTAAAACATTAAGCTCAGCCTTGCTTCTCGGAGAGGATTTTCATCATGGTCTTAACATTGACTTCCAGCAAATCGTCAACTCTCTGCAGATAAGATCCCATCATTACTCTTTCTCGTCATCGAATTCAGTTTGTAATTATCGGTAGTTTACTCTTATTTTATTGAAAAGTCAAATAATGGTTCAGAAAAATCAATTAATGGGCTTTTTAACTTCTTCAACTTATTCATTCCAAATGCTTCATTTTTCTTTTTGTTGTTTTCATGTAAACTTAACATGAATCATATTTAATCTAGCTACGCCTGTTAGAAGCTCGAGAAAAATCGCCCACCTGAGTGAAGACAAAGAACGTCTTCATCAGCTGTTCTTGCCCACAGGACGTGGGTACAAGGCGTTGCGGCAGGATGACGCGAACTTAGCGTTGCTCCTTAATGTTCTCGCTTCTAAACGAACAGGCTTCGCTTTATATTCAATCTAGCTACGTCCGTTAGAAGCTCGAGAAAAATCGGTCCATCTATAAAGTCAAAAAGCGACTTTTTAACTGGCCCTGCTCACAGGACGTGGGTACAAGGCGTTGCGGCAGGATGGCGCGAACTTAGCGTTGATCCTTAATGTTCTCACTTCTGACCAACGGACTTCGCTTTATATTTGTAGGAGGTGTTTTTATGGCCACAAAAATTTTGATCGTTGAGGATGAAAAAAATATCTCAAGATTGCTTCAGCTAGAATTAGAGCACGAAGGTTACGAAACACAAATAGCGGCTGATGGCTTACAAGCTTTAACATATATTCAAGATAACAATTGGGATCTGATTTTATTAGATATTATGCTGCCCGGATTAAGTGGAATGGAAGTACTAAGACGGTTAAGAATGACAGACCCAGACTTACCTGTCATAATGCTGACAGCCAGAGACACCGTTGTTGATAAAGTTAGTGGCCTTGATCAAGGAGCCAATGACTATATCACGAAACCATTTGAAATAGAAGAATTATTAGCCCGCATTCGAGTTAGTTTGCGGATGAATCCTTCTGTTGAACGAGGCCATTCAAAACTAGAGGAAGCAACGATCACATTTGCTAATCTAACAGTGAACACAAAATCAAGAGACGTCAAAAGAGACGAAACGTTTATCGAATTAACGGCGAGAGAATATGATTTGCTCTTATTTCTATTAGAACATCAACAACAAGTGATGTCACGAGAGCAAATATTAGAGCAAGTGTGGGGTTATGATTATTTTGGTGATACAAATATCGTTGATGTTTATATTCGTTATTTAAGACAAAAAGTCGATAAACCATTTGATAAACCTATTATCCATACCGTACGTGGCGTTGGTTACGTGTTAAAGGAGAAAAACCAATGAGTCTCGCTCGCAAAATAACGTTTTTTTCTACAGGCTTACTCATTTTACTTATGCTCATCATTAGTGTCGCGATTTACCTTTTATTTTCGCAATTCTCACAGCAAGCAGAGCTAGAGCGTAGTTTAAATCAAGCGCAGAGTATGGCCAAACAAATTTCAGAACAAAACAATGTTACGGATGCCACCCAAATATTCGAATTAGCGGTTGTTCATGATGGCGTCATTCGTCTCATTTCAGATGATGGGCTCCCTTATTTACAAACGACCTTAAATTTATCTTTATTACGTGAGCTTCCATCCGCTTACTCATTAAGTGAGGAAATGGAAACGATCATTCATAGAGAAGAAAAATATGCGGCCGCCAGAACTCCGGTTATTTGGCCTAATGGCTCCGTATTAACATTGGAATATATTGAACGAATGAATATTCACGAATCAACTATTCAACTGTTAAGAATCGCTCTTTTCATTGCGAGTGCTGCCATTATTATCCCTTCTTATTTTGCTGGTCGTGCCTTAAGCAACATCATTTTAAACCCAATCAAAAACTTAATACAGACGATGGAAGAAATTAGACAAAGTGGTCGCTTTAAAAAAATTGCGATTTCCAAGGAAACAAAGGACGAATTAGGACAAATGAGTCTTACCTTTAATCATATGATTGATTTACTCGATCAAAATTATCAAAAACAGCAACGTTTTGTTTCCGATGCATCCCATGAGTTAAGAACACCTTTGACCGTCATTAGTAGCTATGCCAAGCTTTTAAAAAGATGGGGAAAATCGAAGCCAGAAGTTTTAGAAGAAGCAATTGAAGCGATTTCTTCTGAATCTTTACGAATGAAAGGGTTAACGAAACAAATGCTTGATTTAGCGAACGGCGAAAATTCTTTAGTGAATGAAGTTGAAAAGGTTGACCTCTGCCAAGTAATAGCGGAAACGCGAAAGCATTTTAATCAAGCGTATGAGCGTGAAATCGAATTTGAAGACCAGACAGATCACTCTATCTATGTTTTAGCAGAGAAAGAAAAAATAAAACAATTACTCTTTATTTTATTAGAAAATGCAGTGAAATATAGTGAAGAGAAAATCGATTTGATGCTAACGACCAAAAATAAGCATGCCCAATTTACTGTAACCGACTATGGCGTAGGAATTGCTCATCAAGACAAAGAGCATATCTTTGAACGATTTTTTCGAGTTGATAAAGCAAGAAGCCGAGAAACGGGTGGTAGCGGCTTAGGACTTGCCATTGCTAAATCAATCGTCAATAGTCATTCGGGAACGATTAAAGTGGAAAGTGAATTAGGAGTGGGCACAACGTTTATTGTGGAAATCCCTCTGTTAGAAAGGGAGTGAGAAATTGAAAAAGGTAGGATTTATTATTACTACAATTGTTATTGCCCTATTAGCGAGCATTATCACATGGAACATCGTCTCTTCCAACTCATTATTAACCGAAGCAGAAATTGTCGAGCTCGTTACTGAGAGATATACTGGTACGATTCAAGCGATCGAGCAATTAAACGAAAACGGCGAGGAAATGTATCATGTTTATTTTGAATCCGCTCAAGGCCCTTATTTAGTGGAAATGGACGCAATAACTGGATCTATTAAGACGTTACGACAACTCGATGACTCAACAGAAGAAAGCACACCAAATGAAAGCGAAGATAAACGGCTTACTCCTCAAGAAATTCAAAAAATTATTGAAAAAGAGTTAGATGAGGAAGTTACTTTATTAACGGTTGAACTCGATTCAGAGCAACAAACGACTTATTTGATTAAAGCCGAACAGGAAAATGGCATTGCCACGATTGAACTTGATATTCAGACTGAACAGTTTAATAGCTACATTCTCGAACGAAAAGAACTTTCCTTTATTACCGAACAAGAAGCGGCTGATATTGCCCTTGCAGAAGTACAAGGGGAAGTCGATGATATCGATTTAGAAAGAAGAAATGACCGTGATGTGTATGAGGTTGAGATAGAAGAATTTGCAACAGGTGAAGATATGCTCGTTACAATTGATGCCCTTACTGGAGAAGTCATAAGCGTTGAATTAGATTAGCCTTACCCGACACTTTTTTTCCCTAATAATTATATCCTTTTTCTCATCAAATTCTCATTTTCCTTTTATCTTGTTTTCAGAGTCAGTGACTATCATAGTAACTGAGAGAACAAAAGGAGGAATTAAAATGAAAAAAACAACGATTATGTTTACCGCATTATTACTATCTGTAGGTGCCACTGCAGTAGTAGCCGCAAATGATTCAGATTCAAAAGGGGGTAATCAAACACCCTTGAGTGACAGTGGAGAAAGTATTGTGCTTCAATCAACTGTTCAAAACATCGGAGAAACAACCGTTCAAAAAAAGGATGGACTTATCACTAAAGAAGAAGCCAAAAAGGCAGCCCTTGCTGTTTTAGATGGAAAAATTAAAGAGGTAGAACGAGATAAGGAAGATGGCAGACTTATTTATGAGGTTGAAGTCTTATTTGAAGGAGAAGAATATGATTTCGACATTGATGCCTATACCGCTGAGGTCATCGAAATTGATGATGATTTATTAAAAACTCCAGTGGCTAACGAAATGAAAATCACCGTTGAAGAAGCAAAAGAAATCGCCAACAAACTAGTGCCAAATTCAAAAATTGATGACATTGATTTAAAAAAAGAACGTGGAATTTATCTATATGACATTGAGTTAGAACTCAATGATGAAGATGGAGATTTATATCTCGATGCCAATACAGGCGAAGTCATCAAACTTGATGGTGACATTATGAAAGAAATGGAACGTATGACAACTAAAAGTAAGAGTAGCAGCGAGAGTAATAACGGAAAAACAAATGAATCTACCTCTTATATTTCAAAAGAAGAAGCAGCCAAAATTGCCTTAGACTATCTTGGTGAAGGAAAATTAGATGAAGTCGAACGTAAAATAAAATCAGGCAACGTTTTATATGAAGTAGAAATCGAAATACATGACGATGATGTCGAAGTTTATGTGGATGCTATAACAGGCAATGTGCTTTATGTTGATTGGGATTAAAGACAAATCGACACAACTTATATAGCTGTTCTATCACATTTTGTAGCATATCTTGATTGGCACGACGCTACTCGCCACTTACCCGTCCATAGTTCAAATAAAACACACTAAAAAACGGCTATCTCAGGTGAGATAGCCGTTTTCATCTACTTTATTATTTCTTCTTTACCGTAATCGTCCAGGCAGCTTCGCCTACTTCTTCATAGTTCGTTACTGTGTGGCCACTTTCAGCCGCCCAGCGTGGAATACTTTCGGTTGCTTGTGTACAATCGAAATTAATGACAAGTTCTTCACCAGGTACCATTTCTTCCATTTCTTTTTTTGCTTCTACTAAAGGGAATGGACAAACCATACCCATCACTTCTAATTTTCTAGCCATTGTAAATCTCCTCCTAAACCAATTCATGCTACGAAATTTTTTATTTTTTCCGACACCCTTCCACTTCTATAAGTGGGAGTAGTTCAATTCTATCTTATCGTAAACTTATAACCAACTACGATCAACTAAAACAGTTAATTAAGCTGCCTGTGGTGGTGCAGCAGTTGTTGTTCTCTTTTTCATTGGACGAATAAATACAAAATAAGAAGCTGTCCATGTACCTAAAATCATAAACGATAGCCCAATCCATCCTTGCCATGTCATCATCGCCGTCATGACTAGACCATTACCAATCGAACAACCACCGGCTAAACTTGCACCAAACCCCATTAACAGACCACCTGAAGCACTATTTAAACCTGTTTTTACATCTGGCATCCGGAAACGGAATTCACGGCTACCTTTAGCGGCTATAAACGAACCTAGGAAAATTCCAAGAACAAGGAAAACTCCCCAGTTAATAAAGCCCGTATCTGAAGTGACAATATATTGTAAAATATTCGCTGACGGAGCCGTAATTCCTAGCCCAAACATTCTTCCTGTTGCTTGACTTAACGGCCATGCAGCAACAGCAATAACTCCAATTAATACAGCTGTAAAAAATGGATGCCAGCGTTTTTCAAATAATAAATGAGCAAGACCAGTACGTTTTGGTTTTAATGATGGAATCGCCACTTTAGGTTTACGAAACTCTCTTACTAAAACCCAAGTTACAACGGCTAATAAAATGACAACAAATACCCAAACGGAAAGTCCTGTTGATTCAGCCATTGAATTATTTGGTAAAGCGTACTCCTGTACAGACCCGTTCAAAGGAGCTAATGGGCCAGTCCTCATGACTGCTGCCATTAACATATACGTCGCAAGAGCGATCCAACTTCCGATCAAACCTTCCCCTGCTCGATACCATGTTCCAGTTGCACAACCACCGGCTAAGATGATCCCAATTCCAAAAATAAACGAACCAATAATAACTCCTAACCAAGAAAATTCGCCAGCTGAAAATTGAACCAAACCAGCATCAATTAAAATATATATACCTACACCATGAACCGCGATCGCGATTAGCAATGCATAAAACATCCGATTATCTTTTGCGATAAACATATCTCGAAATCCACCAGTTAAGCAAAAGCGTCCTCTTTGCATAACAAATCCAAGTAAAACACCGCAAATGATTCCGGTTATTACCATATAAGTCATCTATCTCTCTCCTACTGTTTCTATTTCTAAAACAAAGTATTTACATGCGAATTATATATTATATTAAAGTACCAAGTCAGTCAACAGCTTTAGCCCATTTATTTAATGGTAAAAGTCACCTAGCTTTTTTTAGACATTTATCACATCGCTCTAATCCTTTTAACTCGTAAGGAGGCTTGGCTAAAATTTGCACGAATCCATGCATGGCGATAACATAAAAAAAGAACTATGACCTCCAGACAATGGAAACCATAGTTCTTATTGTTTATTTCTTTAATTTAACTTTCTTCTTCTCACCCAGTACAACCCTGCACCGGCCAACAATAAAGCCGCACCGATCGCTAAGTAATTATAGAGCGATGTTGCTGTATTCGGTAGACCTTCCCCTCGTTTTTGCTCCTCTTTTTCTGGAGTAGGAGTAGTCGTGTCACTTTCTTTTTCATCATCTTCTTCCGTTCCATTTTCTTCTTTAACCGGAGGCTCTTCCTCCTCAATAGGATCATCTTCCGGATCTTTTGGATCAACTGGTGGCTCCGGTGTTTCAGGAGGGTCCGTCACTTCTACATCACCGACTTTTACAACAACAGCTGTTAGTGGTTCAATTTTAATCGAATCGGCTGTTATTTCCACTCCAACTGGTTCGACAATTTCAGTCGTTCCTGCTTGCACTTGGTCAACAACAACAATTCCTTCTGTTAAATCATCTTCCAATGTCAATATACGTTCCGTTGTATCAGCATTAACAAACACATAATAAGCATCTTCATTCGTCGCTTCATTACGATAAGCAATGACTAAATCTTGTTCTTCAATTTCTGGTGCCTCGACTTTTGTCACATGGCTATCAACCAATTCCTTCGTTCCTAAACGGAAGGCATCACTTGATTTTCTTAACTCGATTAACCCAGTCGTATATTCTCTCGTCAGATTGTTAATTGGATACTCGGCTTCATCTGTCGCTTGCTCCCAATCAAAACGATTAATAATGTCTGTCGAGTCATAAGAATCATGGATAAAATAAGGATACGTAAATGGATTCCCTTCCTCATCCGTCATATATGTTGATTTATAAGGAGCCCCTGCCGTTTCCGCTCTAAATTGTTTTGTTCTCCCAAACTCCTGGCCCGCATGAAGAAAAGCGGTTCCTTGAGAAGTTAACACCATTAAGTTCCCTAAACGAATACGTTGGTGAATTTCTTCTTGATGGAATTCTGGATCTTTCTGAATCGATTGGGCAATAACATCATGTAATGTTAAATTATCATGAGCCTCAATATATGGCACCACATCACCTGGATCATCGGCAACAAAGTTATGAGGTTGAGCTTTGATATTATCAAAAATTAAATCGATATTTCTTGCCCCACCTGTAATAAACATTGGCTGCCCTTCACTACCAAATCCTGATTTTAATTCATTTCTAAACTCATCTGAAAACACACCGACACTATCTGTATACTGCATCCAGTGTTGATCAGCAGCTTGGACATTCGTATCATCCTCATCACCAACATAGGTGATCCACCCTTCTCCAATCATGACGATATTCGGGTTTAATTCTTTCGCCTTATCATATGCCATTTGGATCGTTTCTGCGTCATGGTCACCCATCATATCAAAACGGAATCCATCAACTTTAAACTCTTCCACCCAATACATGATCGAATCAACTAACACGCGTCTTGCCATTTCATGGGTTGTGCCGAGACGTCCTCCACCAAAGCTCTCCCTTGGTGTTCCATCTGCATCCATAAAATGATAATAATTTGGCACTAAATCTTCAAAAATACTCACTCTCGCCGTATGATTATAGACGACATCCAAAATCACGCCCATACCACGATCATGAATTTCATCAATTAATTGTTTAAATTCTTCTATTCGTAATTCGGGGTCCTCTGGATTTTCAGAATACATCCCCGTTAACGAGAAATAACTTTGTGGATCATAACCCCAGTTATAATTTGTATTAGTCGACGCATACTCAAGCATTCTTACATCATTTTCAAACTCATTCGCAAAAAAGTAACTCATGACTGGTAAAAGCTGAATATGTGTAACACCGAGTTCTTCAATATAATCTAACTTCTCAACAAAGGAAGCAAATGTTCCAAATTGAGCGGATAATTCGTCGGCAATATTCGGATCAGATGTAAAGTCTCGAACATGTACTTCATAAATAATCGCGTCTTCTTTTTTCTCAAAACCATCAATCTGAGCAAAATCCAATTCAGGACCAATCGTAGCCGGATCAACAATCGCTGCTTTTGCAATTGGATCATCACCTGCATTATTCCAAGCTGCTAATGATTTAGCATATGGGTCAAGGGCCAGCTTCTTTTCGCCATCACGTTCAATCTCATAGTGATAATAATAACCATTAAGATGGGCAAGACCCGTATTCTGTTGGTCTAAATCAATTTGCCAAACGCCACGCTCTCCTAATATCATCTCTAATTCTGTAATGACCGTATTTTGATCCTCTTTATCATATAAAACAACCGAAACGCTCTCAGCCTTTGGTGACCATATTTTTATTGTAGCCGTCCCATCGCCATGTAATGTTGCTCCAAGCTCCCCGTCATAGGCGTACATTTCATCGAGCATTCGCCAACCCACTTTTGTCGTCACGGTTTTCTCCTCGAAAGTAACCGTATAAGGCGACTGTTCAAGTGGGAATTCTCCATTTAATTCAACCGACTTTCCATCCTCTAAAAATTGTATCTCATGGAAAGATACGAGCTCACCAGCTACATTTTCAATCGTTAGCCCTTCTAACAACCCTTCTTCTGTTAATTCATCTGTTCGTGTAAAACTTAAAACCATTTTTGTATCTGATAAAAGCTCTGCTGCCAATAACTCTGTTGCAACAGCCCCATACGGGTTTGTATACACTCCATCATCACCTTCAACGATAAATAATTGGTTCGCACTACTTAAATTAGTAAATTCGCGATCCATCTCTTGATCTCCTGTCTCTCTGTTCACAGCAAGAATCCCAATTTCCTCTGCCCCTTCATTTAATTCAATATCTAAGTAGGCACCGTATTTTCCAACTTGCTCATTTGTAAATGGAGTCGCTGCACTAGGCCACTCTCCAGCATCACCTGAAGCTACTTTTACGTCCCCCCATAACCAGAGCCCTAAATTCTCGTAATTCCCATCTGCTTTTTTGTAGTGAATGCGAACAACATCCTCTCCTAATTCAACCGGTTCATAAAGGGAAATGTCATCTGAACCTTCTTGAATCCAAACTTCATTAATATGAGGCGAGAACATTTCTAAACGCTTATCACCGCCACGCTCCCCAGCTTCATCCTTAGCACCTGTTGTCACATCAAGAACAAGAAAACCAACATTACGTGCTCCAGATTTTAAGGGGATATCAAGATACACTCCATAATCTGTCATCTGCTCTTCTACAAAAGGAATTCCACCTGTTGGCCAATTATCTGTTGGAGATTCAACATCATCCCAAGTCCATAACCCTAAATTCGTATAGTCACCATCATCTGTTTGATAATGAATTCGTAACGCATTTTCCGGTATTTCTGACTCTGCTGCTTGCACTTGGAAATCGTCTACATAACCAGTATTTGGAAATAAAAAGCTCGAACCAGAAAAAACTAAAATAAAAGCTAAAAAGGTCATAAACACTCTACTTAATTGTCGCCTCAATACATACACCCCTCATATCCTTTTTATTTACTATTAATCTACTAAATGCTTTTATTTACCACGTAAAAGATAGCGCTTTCATAAATAAAAAAGACATTTAGCAGAATAGCAACCGTCACTCATCCTCGCCATTAATATGTATCTGTTTCTCAAATTAGCGCAATCGTTTTCATTAATAATTATAAGATTCAGAACTTATACAGTCAATCCATTTTTAATACTTTAAGAGATTTTTATCTTTTATGCATATAATAAGTAAGGCATTTGATTCTTTTGTCCCATTTATAAGCAAACGTTTTCTCAATGACACCCAAGCAAATATTCCAATATAATACAGACAATTACATTTTAAAAGGTATTTCTTCTTTTATGTCGAATAATCAAAATGATAATAATTTAGGAGGCGATTTAATATGAGACATTATCATTCCAAAATTAATAAAGAAGGAAAGCGTGCGAATTAACAAACTTTGAACCTAGGTGGGGATTTTTATTAAAAACATTGCAATGACCGACATGAACATCTCTATAACCAATCACAACTTTTCAGAAAGAGAAATGAAACTGATTGAAGTATTAGCATTGAGTAACGCAGCTTTTGTTAACGTTCAAACTCATGAAAATCAAGGTATGGCTTTAAATCCTCTAGAAAAAGAGCCTAACCATATTTTTCATTATCAATTCGCTTGGCAAAAATCTCTTGAACCCGAACGCTATCAAAAATTTGAAACAGAATTAACGAAGCGATTAACTAATCTACTTTCTATGGCTCAATTAGAAGAATTTGAGATCAACTTTTATCAAAATTCATTTATGAGTAAGAGTTAAATTAGTTTCGTTGGATGTAACGAACTAGCAGCTTAAATCTGGAATAGGCTACTCTCTTCCAGCGATTTATCCCTCTTCAAGACAGCGAAAACCTTGTATTTCTAACACCGACAATTCCGTACGGCCTAAAGACATGTAAAAACCCCTGCCACTTTTTAAGAGATTTATTCGATGGCAGGGGTTTTATTAACTATTAACTTAGCCGCACTTACAAAGTAGACGTTAACGGCTCATTTTTCACTTCTAAAATATATTCATTATACACATAGTCTCTTCCACCATGCTTATCATACCAGGCTATTATTCTCTTTACATGCTCTTGGTTACTTCTAACATTTGCTTCAATTTCTTGATACTTCTCTTGGCTATCATACTCCCAAATCGCAAATATTTCCGTAGTCGATTCATTATGAGGAACCATCCACCTTCCAATTAATCGAGCACCATGTTTTAATTGATTCGGTAAGTTTGTTTCATTAAAGTGTTGATTAAAGATTTCTACAAATTCATTTTTAACAATATAATACTTCCTTCTATAGAACAAAATTTCTACACTCCTTTAATCGACAAATTTCAAGTCGAGGCAGTGGTACCTCTGTCATAACTTAATAACCTGTGGTTTTATATCAACATCATGATTAGCTA